>CALMMH010000568.1 GCA_937868145.1 uncultured Phycisphaerales bacterium | reverse complement strand
TGCTCCAGATTGTAGATGCGATTATTACTCATAGAGGACTACCGCCCTCTCCGACAGTCGTTGACGAAAGGACTGCACGAGGCAGGTTTTGCCGTAGACGCTACGGGCGACGGCGAAGAGGGTCTTTGGTATGCTCTTGGCAACGAGTACGACGCGATCATCCTTGACCTCATGCTCCCAGGAATGAACGGCGAGGAGATCCTCCGGAAGATCCGCAGCGAAGGCCGGAACACCTGCGTGCTGATCCTGACCGCCAAGGACACGGTGCAAGACCGGGTCGTCGGTCTGAACCAGGGGGCCGATGACTACATGGTCAAGCCGTTTGCCTTCGAGGAACTGTTGGCTCGCATCCGAGCCTTATTGCGCCGCACCTATCAGGAAAAGGATGCCACCCTCGAAATCGGAGATCTGCGGATCGACCCGGCCGCACAGCGGGTCTGGCGGGGTCCGGAGGAAATTCAGCTCACGTCCCGGGAGTACGCGATTCTCGAGTACATGGCCATGCGCGCCGGCCAAATGGTCTCACGCATGGACATCTGGGAGCACATCTATGAGTTCAATTCCTCTGCGTCGAGCAACGTCGTGGACGTATACATCGGGTATCTCCGAAAGAAGATCGAACGTCCGAACAAGCCTTCGCTGATCCACACGGCTCGCGGCCGAGGGTACCTCCTGGGAGTCAAACCATGATGCGATCGCTCAGAACACGACTTCTAACCGGCGTCATCGGCAGCATGGTATTGCTCCTCGGAATCCTGAGCCTGTTGCTCTACGTGCTGATCGCCAGAACATTGATCAACCAGTTCGACGCGTCGCTCATATCCACAGCCGAGATCCTCGCAGGCTCCATCGAATGCGACGGCGACCAGATCGAGATGGAAGTCGCCATACACCAGATGCCCGAATTTCAAAGTCTCGGACAACCCACCTACTGCTATGAACTCTGGCGCCCCGACGGGACCGTCGTGGAGAAATCCCCCTCGCTCGGCCTGCGCGACCTGCCTCGCATCTCCAGTTCTCGGAGAGTATCGCCCTTTGCAATCCCGCAAGACGGGACCTCGCCGCCCCAACGGGCAACAAGCCTGACGTTTGTGCCAAGACCCGCGGACCACGAAGGAGAAACGGACGCTCCCCCGCCCATGGAGGCAGAGGCCTTCACGCTGGCGGTCGCCCGCGATGCAAGCGGTCTGCGCGTCCAGTTGAGGTCCTTGCGGTGGCTCCTGACAATCGCCTCGGCTGCCGGAATCTCGCTGTCCGTGATCATCGGGACAATCGTCGTAAGGCGAGGGCTCCACCCGCTGCACCTGATCGCAACGGACATTGCGGCCATCAAGGTGGACAACTTGACGGCTCGAATCAGGACTGAACAAGTGCCGCTGGAGGTGATTCCGGTCAAGGATCGTCTCAACGAGCTCCTGTCCCGCATCGAGGCGTCCTTCAACCGAGAGCGACAGTTCAATGCCGATGTCGCACACGAGTTGCGAACGCCGTTGGCGGGGATTCGCTCCACGATTGAGGTGACCCTCTTGTACATGCGGAATCCGCCGGACTATCAGGCCGCTCTTGGGGATTGCTTGGAAATTGCCAAAGGCATGGAATCGGTGGTCGGCAGACTGCTCATGCTCACACGGCTCGATTCCCGGCAAATCGCCTTCAGGACCGAAGAAGTCTGGCTCGCTGAACTTGTCCGTGATTGCTGGCGTCCCCTTGCATACAAGGCCGGAGAGCGGAAGATCGTCTTGGGATGTGACATCGCGGACGACATGGTCTTCCCATCCGACCGCGAGTTCCTGTCGATCGTCCTGTCGAACCTTTTGGACAATGCCGTCGAGTATGCGGATGAAGGGGGACACATCCAAACAACTGCCCGGCAAATGCCGCAAGCTGTGGAACTCTCGATCTCCAATTCCGGCTGTCTCTTGACGAATGAACAGGCATCGCATGTATTCGACTGTTTCTGGCGAGGTGATTGTTCACGCCGGGAGACAGGGAATCATTGCGGTCTGGGCCTGGCTCTGGTGCAACGAATCACTCAGGCATTAGGCGGTAAAGCGGTTGCCAAAGTCCACCAGGGCGGCATGTTTACCGTACAACTGATCCTTCCCGTCGGGACATAAATCCAAACCCCAGTCCGCGCAAGCCTCTGCCGAAAAAGGCCGTGAGTTGCACGAACGGGTCGGATCCGCGGCTGAATCCCATTCCGGTCCCACTTTTCCGTCTTTTTTCTTGCTCTTTTGGCCAATCCCCGGCACAATTGTAGTATATTTCTGGACGAGCGTCCGGAACGGAGACGCAAGGATTTGGTTTGAAGCATGACCAGTCGGCGGGTGATTGAAACGTGCATCTCTCGGAGGAGGAGGAAAGGCGCCGCGGTGCGCTTCTGTCCTCCTTCCATCGGCAGGTCTTTTTTACACATGGAAAGGGTGTCCAATGAGTAGTCTCAAATGTTCCCTTGTGGCCCTTGCGTTGTTGAGCCTGTGTTCCGGCGCCAAGGCGGAAATCCTGTACTTCGAGGATTTCGAGTCCTTCGCCGCAAGCACTGTGCTCCACAACATCTCCGACTGGGAAGGCTGGTACGGCGACGCCTCCGCCGCCGCGATCGTCTCCGACAAGTACGCCTTCAGCGGAACCAAGTCGGTCGAGGTCGACAGCAGCGCCGACGCCGTGCACAAGTTCGACGTCACCGAGGGCAAGTGGGTCCTCACCGTCATGCAGTACATCCCCTCGGGCACCACCGGCGTCACCCGCTTCCACATGCAGAACACCTACGGCGCCTCGATCGGCCGGTCGGTGCAGTGGTCGTTCTCCCTCAGCGACGGCGTGATCGGCGACGATTACGACAAGAGCGCCTCCGCCAAGATCGTCTACGACAAGTGGATCGAGCTGAAGCTGGTC
>CALMMH010000567.1 GCA_937868145.1 uncultured Phycisphaerales bacterium | reverse complement strand
GGAGCGCCCAGAAGGATCGCTCCGAGCATCGCGAACAGCTCGGTGTTGAAGCTGTCGGGTCCGTAGAAGACCTTGCCGATCCCGCTGTTGATCAGCAGGACGCCGCCGGCCAGCGTGCCCAACAGGGCGATGCTCACGCGGACCTGTTTGTCGTGGGTCTGGGCGGTACCGAATTCTTCCTGTAAGTGCAGGTGCTGATGCGCCATAGCCTTGTTCTCTCACCGAATCTTTGTTGCGGGCCGCGAAAGCAAGCCCGGCCTGTCAGTTCCCGACGCCTTGTTGCGGAGCGCTCTTGGGCTTGAGCCTTGTATCGCGATTCAGCATGATCCGAATTTCGCGATTTCGATCCTCGCCGGAACTGTCGAGGATGAACTTCTCGTCGGCATTGCTCAGGACTTCCTGGATCGCCGCCAGATACAGCTTGCGAGCGACGAGTTCCGGCCGCTTGCGGTACTCCGGCAGGATGCTCGTCAGATAGCTGGAGCTGGCCCGGGCGGCCTCCACGACCTTGGTCTGGTACGTCTGAGCCTGGGCGATGATCTGCTGCGCATTGCCGGTGACCTGCGACCAGAGCGCTTCTCGCCGCTGCGGATCGCAGTTGGGATCCAGGATCGCATCGCACAACCTCTGGGCGACCTGGCCGCCTGCGCTACTCAGGCTCGTCTCTGCGTAGGTCCGGGCCTGGGTGATCGTCTGAGCGCTGCTCTGGCTGGCCTCCACGTATGCCTGAAAGACCACGTCGATCTGCATGGGCCATCTCTTGTCAATCAACTGCATCTGCACAACGCGAATCCCGCTGTCCAGGGTGTCCAACTTCTGCTGCACGAGTTGCTGGACGCGACGCGGAATCGCATCGACGCTCTGGAACGCCTCGTCGATCGTGTAGTGAACCATGGTCGCCACAATGGCGTCATCGACCACGCTGCGAAGCAGCGGCGTGATGTCGTCCATCATGACTTCGGCGTAGATCTCATCCGGCTTGATGTTCCGCACGTAGACGTTGCGGAAGAACTGCTCGATGTTGGCGATCTGGTAGCTGATCTGCCATTTCGTGTGGACGATGTTGTAGTCGCTGCCCTCGCTGTCGCCGAGAACCTCCGGCGCCACGACCGCCGGGCCTTGCGCCGCAACCGGGGTCATCGCCGGGCTGCGCGTCAGACAGTATCCCTCCGTCATCGGGTCAAGTTTGTCCGCCCGATTGGGCCGGGGTTTGGCGCCGGGTCCCAGGATGTCGTCCCGAATCTCTTTGTACCAGAAGGTGTTGACGGGCAGGTTGATGTTCTTCTCAACCGGGATCTTGACCATTTCGTCGATCGGATACGGGAACACCCAGTGAGGCCCGGGGCCCAGGATCGCGTCGTCGCCGATGCCCTGGATCTTGCCGAACCGCAGGACCAGCGCCCGTTCGTCCGGTCCGACCGTCCGGAAACCCGACGCGAGAAACGCGACGATCAGAACGATCATGATCACCTTCAGGATCGTGAAGCTGATGTGCAAAGCGTCCGAAAGGGACTTGCCGGCTGCGTCGAGTTTCTCGTTCTGCACCGGTTGCTCCGGCGTTGGAGCGTGGTCATGGTCATGATCGTGATCTTGACCATGTTCGTGTCCGTGATCATGTCCGTGTTTGTGTTCGTGTGCCATAGCTTTTCGCTCGTTCTCATCCTGTCCTGCGACTATTTTGCCGACCCTTCCGACCCCAACGAGGGCATACCCATGAGGAGTTTGAACGGCTCGGCGGCCGTCGGGATCAGGATCGTGGTGCGATCATGGAGAACCTCTTTGAGGGTTTCGAGGTTCCGCAGGAAGATCGCCAACTTCTCATCGGCCTTGAGCATCTCGTTGTATCTTGCGGCGTCGGCGTCGCCCTGGCCGCGGATCTCCTTGGCCCGGCCTTCGGCGGCGCTCAGGAGGGTGTCGCGTTTCCTGTTGGCGTCTGCCTGGATCTCCATGGCGATGGCGGCGCCTTCGGACGTGATCGCCTCGGTGCGGCCCTGCCGCTCGGCCTTCATCCGCTCGAAGACCCTCTTGGTGACATCCTCGCTGACCTTGAGTTGCTTGATGCCCAGGGTCTTGATCTCGATCCCGTACTCGGCCAGGACCGGGCCCTTGAGGTCCGCGAGCATCTCCTCCTGGATCTTGTCGAACTGGATCTTCGTCGGATCGCTGTTGACGAACTCGCCGAACGAGTGCTGTCCGATGATCCGATTCTGCGTGTCGTTGATGTGATTGCGGAGCTTGCTCTCGGCGT
>CALMMH010000566.1 GCA_937868145.1 uncultured Phycisphaerales bacterium | reverse complement strand
GGTACTGTTTTGTCGCGTGGTGTTTTCCTGGCCGGTCGAGGTCAAGTCCGTTGATGTCACGATTCGCGGCGGCTACGCAGGTCGTGGACAGTCTGACCCGAATGCGTGGGATCCGAACAGTCCGGTCGGTGACGAGCCGTTCCCGAACGGCGGCCGGATCAACATGGGCGCCTACGGCGGGACGGTGGAAGCGAGCCGGTCGTACGATGTCGACGTGTCGCGAGAAAACTGAAACCGCCGCACGGGATCTGTGACCAAATCGATTCTGTGCGGCGGTTTTTTGAGACTTATGATTGTCCGGCTATCGCGAATCTCCGTCTTATCGGAAGACCGGGGGCGAACCGCCGCCGCCTTGCGCGCTGACGTTGGTCACCATGCTGGTGATCGTGAAGCTGGCGTATTTCGAGCCGGCGGTGTAAGTGCCGTCCGTGTAGAGGCCGTCCTCCAGCGTTCCGGCGTAGCTGCCGTTGCAGTAGACGTTGTAGGTCGTGTTCTTCTTCAGGCTGGGCGAGGAGAAAGCGACGGTCTGATACTGCTTCGAGGGCGCGAAGGTCACGACCTCCGTGCCGTCGTTGGCTTGGATGCGGAACAGGGCTCCCGCCTGGAACGTGGAGTTGAATTTCGCCAGGATCGAGTACTGAGTGGACGAGGCGCTGGGGGCCATCGCCATGCCGGAGCTGCCGGCTGCGATCAGGAAGCCGCCGCTGATTTTGAACGTGGAATCGTAGTCCAGCGCGCCGTTGTCGTTGCCCGTGGGACCGTTGACCAGGACGGTGCCGCCGGTCATCACGACCGCGCCGTTGATGTCGATTCCGTCGCCGGCGGCGTTGATCACGAGACGACCGCCGTTGATGTAGAAGTAGCAGTTGCCGGCAGTCGCGGCGTTCGGATTGCCGCCACCGCCCATGCCGGGGCCGCCGCCCATGCCCATCGTATCGGTCCCGACGTTCACGCCATCGTCGCTGGCGACGATGTGAACGTTTCCGCCATTGAGCAGAATGACCGTGGTGCTCTCGATGCCCTCGTAGCACTTGGTGATGTTGATCTCGCCGTCGTTGATGCCGAGGGCCGCTTCGGCGTGGATGCCGTCGTCGGCCCTGGCGATGGCGAAAGTCCCGCCGTTGACCGCGATGCTTGCGTCGGAGTGCAGGGCGTCGTCGGCCGAGCTGATCGTGAAGACGCCGCCGTCGACGACAAGCGACGTCGCAGCTTTCAACGCCTTCGCGGACGCCGTGCCCGAGACGCTCCGGCCGCTGCCGCCGCCCGAGGTCAAAGTCAGTTCGCCGCCCGCGATCAGAACATCCGTCGCGGCGGCGATTGCGTCGCCCTGGGAGGTCACGTTGACCGTGCCGTCCTCGATGAGGACATAGCCAGCCGCGGCGTCCGTGTCGTTGTCGGCTTTGAGGCCCTTGCCGCCCGCGGTCACGGCGATGTCGCCGCCGCGGATCACGAGATAGTCCTTGCCCCGGATTCCGTCGTCCACGGCGTTCACAACGATTGTGCCGCCTGTGATGAGCAGGCCATCTTTGGCGGCGATGCCGTCCTGGTAGCGGCCGTTCACTGTCAGCAAGCCCTCGCCGCAGATCGTGAAGTTCTCCTTGGTGAAGATCACGGCGTTGGGATCTTCGTCGTTCGGGTCCTCCAGCGTCCGGATCGTTCCGTCCGAGAGGGTGTTCTCCGTGTCCGCCGCCAGGATCAGCACCGCCCGATCGGCGTTCTTGACCAGGAGCGGGGCGTTCGTGGAGCAGTGCAGCGAGACGCCGGTCAGGATCAGCCGGACCGTGCCGTCCTCCTTGCTGTTGACGAGAATTTGCCCGTCGCTGAGGGACCCGCTGACGCGGTACGTCCCGGCGAATTTGATGGTTACAGCGTTCCCGTCGATCACGGCGCCGAACCCGTCCACGGCGATCCCGCCGTCGTCCAGCGCGATGTCCGTAACGTCGTTGGCGTCCCAGATGTAGTCGTTCGCGTCCTCGTGGTCCGCGGCATTCTCGGCCAGAGAGTCCGCGACGGTGATGTCGCTGCCGGTGGTGTCCACGGTCGTGGTTTGCGAATAGGAGGGGCCTGCCAGAACCAACGTCACAATAATCAGTGCCGTCGCAATCCACCCAAACGTCATTCTCATTATCACGTCAACCCCTTTCTGCCGAAACCCTGCCGTCGCATGAGGCTCATGCCCCCTCGCGGCAAGCGGAGCCGTGCGGACGATCTCCGCGGACGGCCTCTTTTTACAAGGATAGTGTTCGGTTTTCGGGAATGGTAACGCGCAAAGTAGGAATTCTTTTGCGGCAGGGGGAGGGGATCTCAACCGCAGAGGCAAATGGCGGGGCTTCTATGAGGGAATCTCGGTGTGGAGGGATGGATCGACTGTGGGTCGCCTGCGTATACGCCTCGTGTAGACGATCTTTGAAGGGGGGACCTGAGTCATGCGGTACGGAATCCTCCGCACCTGTTTGACATGCTGCATAACCTCGGAATCCGCCACCGCCTGCCGGCCGCACCAAGTGCATGTGTCGGAACGATTTACGTTTCTCTCGCCCGTGCGATGGCGGTACAATTGTGGGTATACCAAGAGCCTGACCCCTGTAATTCAGGATGTTGTGGGAGTTACCTGATGCCTGTTATCCGAGGACGGTATGGCACAAGACAATGGATTGGGATCGTCGCCACGCTCGGCATGGTGCTCCTGAACACCGGAGCGCTGAACGCCGGACCGCTACGGATCGGGTTCCTGGCCGTTGAATCGGCACTGGACGAAATGGGCCCGCACAACCAGGCGGCGTGGCGGACCGCAGCGAGGCTGGGTGAAGCGACACTCCTCTTGCGGCAGAAGGACGGCTCTTTCGCCGACCCATCAGGCAATGCCCGGAATCTGAGCGACTTCGACGTTGTTTGGTATCACCAGGGCGACGCCATTGAGCGGAACCTTCTGTATCAAGGGCCTAGCCTTGCGGAGATTCGACAGTTCGCGGATCGCGGCGGCGGCGTCCTGCTTTCAGGGGGGGCGTTGGCTATGGTCGCGCAGCTTGGCCTCGAAACGGTGATACGGCCTCAGCGTCACCAACTGGGCAACTGGCGTGACCCGGCCGGTATGGCGCCGGTCGAGAAGGCACACCCCGCCTTCCGCGGCCTGGAGGGCGATGCGGGCCTCGTTTGGCTGAGCCGCGGAGGCTGCCGTGCGGTGGCTGATTTCTATTGGGGCGGACCCGCGGAAGGCATGATTCTGGCGAAGACGCCCTCCGGCCCGGAGAATCCTCTGGTCGAATACGTGTTGGGTGAAGGACGTGTGATCGTCTTTGGCTGGCACTGGCCCGATTACGCCGACTCCGAGAGTCCGTATCTCGGCAATCTCACCCGCTTGACCTCAAATCTGCTGAATTACCTGGCCGACCGACAGACGTGGCGTCCCTTCGTGATCCGATCGGAGTATCCTCCTGTCGCGTCGCCGGAAGAGCCGGGGGTCTCCCAACAACGGTGGCGGGCTCTGCGAATGGCCATCGAAGATCTGTCGGCGGAGTTTCCGGATCGTTACGCACATGGCAACGCCTACCTGGAGCGTCTGCGGGTGCTTCGGGCCCGGCACGATCGTCTGTCGCAGGATTCCGAGCCGGCTGCCTATACAGTCATCGAGAAGCAATTTGAGGAGTTGAAGAATGAAGCCCTGCTGGCCAACCCTCTGTTGGACTTCGACCGATTGTTGATGATCCGGCGTCGAGCCGATCAGTTGGGGCTGCCGACCAACTTCAACAGCAATCCGGACCTCAAGCCCACCGGGTATGACAATACGCTCGTCGCACTATCGCCCGTTCGGCCGGGCGGGGATTTGAAAACGATCTTCAGACCACAGGGCGATCGGTTCATCGGCGACGTCGATCTGCACTACGATGCGGACCGGTTGCTGTTGTCGATGCCGGACGCCGACGGTCGATGGGGTGTTGCCGAGCTTCACCTGGACAGCGGGCGGTTGACCTCGTTTCCCTTGATCGACGAGCCGGACGTACACAACTACGATGCCTGCTATCTGCCCGATGGACGCATCGTCTTCACGTCGACGGCGCCGTTCATCGGCGTGCCTTGCGTGGGCGGGGCTTCGAAAGTGGCCAACCTCTACGTACGAGAACGCGATGGACGCATTCGTCGTCTGACGAACGATCAAGACCACAACTGGTGTCCCACCGTGCTGAACAACGGACAGATTCTGTACCAGCGTTGGGAGTATGCCGACATCGCCCACGCGTTCATGCGGCTGCTGTTTCATGCCAATCCGGACGGCAGCCATCAGATGGCGTACTACGGCAGCAATTCGTTCTGGCCGACGGCTATGTTCTTTGCCCGGCCGATCCCGAATCACCCATCGAAGGTGATTGCGGTTGTTGGCGGCCATCATGATCTGCCGCGTCAAGGGGAGCTCGTCCTCTTCGACCCCGTGAAGGGCAGCCACGAGGCGAGCGGCGTCGTACAGCGCATACCGGGCTTCGGGAAGAAAGTCGAGCCCGTCGTCCTGGACGGTCTGATCGGCGGCAGTTGGCCTCTGTTTTTGCACCCCTATCCGCTGGGCGAGAAGTATTTCCTCGTCTCCTGCAAACCCACCAAGACCTCGTTGTGGGGCGTTTACCTGGTGGATGTCTTCGACAACTTCGTGTTGCTGTACGAGGAGCCGGGCCGGGCGATGCTCGAACCCATTCCGCTGCGAAAGACTCCACGGCAACCGGTGATTCCAGACACCATCCAGCCGGATCTGAAGGAAGCTACCGCATTCCTTGCGGACGTTTATTATGGTCCGGGACTGCAAGGCGTGCCTCGCGGGACCGTCAAATTCCTTC
>CALMMH010000565.1 GCA_937868145.1 uncultured Phycisphaerales bacterium | reverse complement strand
CCACCGCATACCCTCCCCCGAGCGGAGCCGCCGCGGGGCGGAGGTTGCCCCCAGTCCTGACCTCCTCCGGTTCAGGCTCCAGTGGGTGTTCCTCTTGCAAGACCATGTACGGCACGGGCTGGCCGGCGATCGCGGCCAGGTGGTTCACCCGCTGTTTCAACTCGACCACGCGCAACTCCCTGGCCGTGGCCAGGCGGTTGAATCGCTCGATCTCGCTGACGTGGTGACGCATTGCCTCTTCGGCGATTTTGCGTTCGGTGATATCGATATCGGCGCCCCGGTATCCGAGCAGCCGGCCGTTCTCGTCGAGAATGGGCACGCCGCTGCGCAGCAGCCAGACCACCTTGCCGTCCTTGTCCAGGTTGCACGTTTGGAACTCAGTGAACACATCCTTGCGGCTGAGGATTTCCAGTGTCTCCGTCCGCAGCCGTTCGGCGTCTTTCGGGTGCAGGAAGTCGCAGAGACGCTTCTTGCCCACGACCTCTTCGACTCGATACCCCAGAATCTTCTCCACGACCGGGCTGGCGTAGGTGTACATTCCCTCTGCATCAACCTCCCAGATCCATTCGCGGGCGTTCTCCGCGACCTGGCGGAAGCGTCGCTCGGAGCGTCGGAGGGCCTCCTCCATATGCTTGCGTTCGGTGATGTCGCGGATCACGCCGATGGAGCCGGTGATGCCTCCGTCGGAATCATGCACGACGGTGAGCGAGATATCGACGTCGATGATTTCCCCGTTGGCGCAGATCATCTGCGTTTCGAGATGATGCTGCATGCCCTTGCGGCGAACGCTCAGCATGCGAATCTTCTGCCACTCCGACTCCGGATAGAGAGTCTTGACTTGCCGTCCGCGAAGCTCCGGCTCGCCCATTCCGAGCAGATGCTCCGTGAAATTGTTCCAGGAGACGAGCCGTTCGTTCTCGTCGACCATCATGATCGCCACGGCGGAGTTCTCGAAGATCGTGCGGTACCGCAACTCGGTTGCCTGCAACTGGCGTTCGGCCTTCTTCCGCTCCATGGCGTACCGGATGGCCCGCATCAGGAGGCTGGCGTCCACCTGGCCTTTGATCAGGTAATCCTGCACGCCCATCTGCACCGCCTGGGTCGCGGTGTTTTCATCGTCCAGTCCGCTCAATACGATGATCGGGACGTGCGGGGCATAGGCCTGAAGACGGCTCACCGATTCCATTCCCTGGCTGTCGGGCAAACCCAGATCGAGCAGGACCACGTCGAACGGATGATCCCGGAGCAACGTCAACGCCGTCGCCAGCCGGTCGGCGTTGCGCACGTCGCAGGCCCCGAGCGTCGACTGGGCGAGCAACCGCTCCAGCAGCTTGCGATCTACGATGTCGTCCTCGATAATCAGAAGTCGAAGCGGTCCGGACGTGGTCACGGCTTTCTCCTTACCTCAGCGTCCCGTATCGTTCGGGCACAGTCCCTGTCATTTCTGCTTGCTGTCTCTCAGGACCGCGTGAATCTTGTCCATGAGCTGCGCGAAGTCGAACGGTTTGGTCACATAGTCCGAGATGCCCCCGGCCGAGGCTGCGGCGATGTCCTGCGGTTCGCATCGGGCCGTGAGCATGATCACCGGCATGTGCTTGAGGGCCGGGTCCGCCCGAAGATGTTCGAGCATCTCGTGCCCGTTCATTCCCGGCATGTTCGTGTCCAGCAGGATCAAGTCCGGCTTTTCCGCCGCGGCTCGCTCCAGGCCCTCCTGGCCGTTCGAGGCGGTCACCACGCTGCAGTTGGCGAATTTCAGGCGGTATTCCACCGTGCTGACCAAGTCCGGCTCGTCGTCCACCACGAGAATCTTCACCTGATCGGTTTTCTTCTTACTCTTGAACAATCCCAGCATACACCATTCTCCTTTGACAGTTGACTACTGGTCCGAGGCCTTCTCGGCGGCGTCCTTTGCTCCGTCCGCATCGGCCTCGTCCTTTTTCGTGGGTATGAGCGACATCTCGCGAATCTGATCGCGTTTGGCCAGGACGGCCGGAGGAATCGGCTCATCCTTGCAGATGTGCGGCGACAGAAGCACCACCAGTTCCGAACGATTCGTCACCGTCGCGGTGCTTCGGAACAACAACCCGATCAGGGGCAGGTCGCCGAGGATCGGGATCTGGCTCACCTCGGTGGTCTTCTCGACCCGGCGAAGGCCTCCGATCACGATGGTCTGGCCGTCCTGGAGCAACAGGGACGTGGTGGCGTGCCGCGTGTCGACGACCGGCACGCCTTTGGCGCTTTCGCCGGTGCGGACGTTCTGCTCGGCGTCCACATTGAGGAAGATGTTGTTTCCGTCCGTCACGACGGCCGAGACCTGCAGATTCACTCCTACTTCCTTGAACTCCGTTGTCGTCAACGCCCCGGCGCCTCCCTGGGCCGTGTCCGTGATCTCTTCGTAGGGTATTTCCTCGACAGCCTTGATCGTCGCGGACTGGCCGCTGACGACGCGGGTGCTCGGGCTCGCCAGGATCTCCACGTCTCGCTTCTGCTGGATGGCGTGCAGGACATGCCGGATCGTGCCGCTGATCAGGCTGAAATCGCCGCCGGCGCCCACCGTGTTGAACACGGTGGCGTTGCCGAGGGTGTCCGTGTCCGACGGCGTCGACACCAGTCTCTCATTCGTCAGGTTCTGCCGGTAAGTCACATCATAGAGGTCGTGCGACAACAGGTCCCAATTGACGCCGACTTCCGTATCGTCTCGCAACTGCACGTCCAGCATGACGACTTCGATCAGGATCTGCCGCGGGGTCTGGTCGGCTTTCTTCACCTGGAGCATGATCTTGGCCAGGTTTTCCGGCGTGTCACAGATCACGATCGAGTTGGTCTTCTCGTTGACGGCTGCCGTTCCATATTGCGTGACCATCTTGTCGAGAACGTTCTTGAGGCTCTTGGCTTCGAGAAACTTCAGGACGATCGTTTCCATCGCCAGTTCCGGATGCTCGACGGGCGGGGGCAGTTCCTCGATCTCCGCGGATTTCGCGTCCGCCTCCGCCTGCGCCAGGATCGCCGCGAACGGATTCTTGGACGTGCTGCCGTTGCCGGGAGCCGCCTGTCCGCTGCAGACCGCCGCGGAGAGGGCTACGGCCGCCGCACACAACAGAATGAAATCGCGAAAAGAGCCGCTCATTGGGGAAGTCCTTCCGATTGCAGGATCGCGTAGATGGTGAGGCCGAACCGACATTCCAGTCGTCCGTTGCGGGGATCAACGAGATCCAGGTCGCAGGAATCCACCCAGATCTTCTGTCGCTGTTCCCGAAGCGTTTGCAGCAACGAGACAATCTGCTCATAAGATCCCGCCACGGTGAGATCCGCGTGAGACGCCTCGACGAGTACCGGAGTGTTGGGGTCCTCGAGTGCGGGGTCTTCCTCTTCGTTCTGAGTGAAATCCGCCGCGAGCATCATGCACCCGGTGGTCTCCACAAGAGCTTGCAGATCGCGGCGAAACTGTCTGGACTCATCCGGAGTGAAGAGCCCTTCCCGGGTCTTCGCCAGTTCCGTCTGCAAGGTCCGCAACGTTCCCAGTTTCTCGCCGAGACCCTCGGAGAGTGCGTCCAGTTCTCCTGCCATCTTCTCCATGACGGGCTCGAGCCGCTGCATGGCGTGAAGATAACCGACATGAGGCGAAATCACCCAATTGTACAACGCGACGGCTCCGATCACGAAAGGAGCTGCCGTCAGGGCGGATCGTTTCGATGTCGAGGACCGGTCTTTAGGATCTCTGGCCACTTTGACCTTTCTGATTCAGGGGTCTTAGAACGCAGTTGATTTCGTATTCCATGACGCCGGCGGCGGAGTCCACTCGCTGCACGCGAGTGAGTTGCACCGATTCAAACACCGGTTTGCCGTCGAGGTTTTGCGTGAAGGCCTTGGCCTCATTGTGCGACAGGGCCAGCCCTTTCAGCAGGAGGTTCCGGCGGTCGCTGCAGGTCATGTGCGTCACACCAAGCCCCGCCGGCGCCGCCTGGCCGATGGAGTGCAGCACGTCCGGCCATTCCACCTCGCGTCTCTCCCGGGCCGGCTTCAAGCCGTTCAGTTCCCTTGTCGCTTGAAGGATCTCCGCGTCAAGGTACTGGTTCTCGGTCGCGACTGCCGGCATGGTGCAGAGCTGTTGTTCGACTCGATTTCGCTCGATGCGTCGGTTCATCCTCTCGGTCGTTCCGGACAGGAGTTGGACGAGCAGGAAGATGGCGACAAGGGCGGCCGCCGCAACATTGGCGGCGATCAGTCCGCGGCGAGAAGACGATCGGGCCTGGATCACCTCGGAGGGGGTCAGATCGATTCGCAGGTCGTCCCCCTCCACCTCCAGCAGCTTCAGTGCGGCTCCCACCGCCGTCAGGGAAGACGCGGCGACCTCTTCCATTGCGTCGAAAGTCCGAATCGGATCATGGCAGTCAACGACCGTCAACGCTCTTACGCTGGGCTCCAGGCCGGGCAAATCGGCAAGTTCGTCTCGGGAGAATGCGGCGTCCTGGATGACCAGACGAGCTTGCCACCGAAGCCCCGTGTTCGAAGCATCCGTGCGCGAGTATCGCAGCACGGCGTTGAGTTCCTCGGCCAGCCAGGTCCGCACCGATTCGGACGTGTTTGCCCCGGCGGGCACGTCCCTGATTCTGACAAAATCCAGAATGCCGTTGCAGAACACGCACAGAATCAGGGTGTCGCGGGTGAGCATCGCAAGCATCGCGTGATCTCGCCGCAGGTCTCTTTCGCCCGCCAGGACCGCCCTCGCATACGCCAGGGCCGCCGGCTCGACGGATTCGACCGAGACGCCCGCGGCGCGACAGATCTTCAGGGTTTCGACCACTTCCCCGGAATCCGTGGCCACGGCCAACAGCCGCTTTCGCGAGCCGGAACCAGACCCGATGCCACAGAAGTCCGACGTCATTTGTCGGCCGGACATCGCCACATACTGCTTGAGCTCGCCTTCCACGAATTCGCCGATGTTCGTCGGCATCTGCTTGGGCAGATCCATCAGCCGCATGATCATGGAGGCCGCAGGCGTGGCTACGGCGGCTCGGACGCCGCGGGCTCGGGCGTGTCGGCCGAGTTTCCTGAGGACTTGGGACAGTACTTTCGCAGGCCTCTGCGCACGCGGCTTTGCATCGTCGCCGGACAGAGTTCGGGTGGCCGCAGCAAGGATCTTCACGCTCTGATCGGTCTTCTCAATCAGAGCGGCGCTGATCCGGCTGCTGCCGATGTCGATGCCCAAAGCTGTTCTTGTGCGAGTTCTCATGGGTTGATCCGCAATTCATCGATGCGAATGAGATACGGCGGTCCCTCCGGGGCAATCGCCACGTCCGCTTCGAGTCGAGCTGAAAAGCCGTTCGATGTTGTTGCCGCAGACGCAATGGTCGCGTCTTTGATCGTCACGGTGTACGCCCCCTTGCCGAAGGGCTTGTCCGCGAATCCCTTGTTCCAGGCAGAATCCGCGCGAAGCTGGGCCAATGCATCGTTGAGCCCGGCTTCCGCTATTGCCATCGCCTGCACGCCGTGGAGGTGGTTCTGCATGAGCTGGATCTCCTCGGCATTGACCTGGAGATGGCCCATGACGGTGGCCGCCAGAAGGGCCACGAGGACCACGACGATCAAGAGGACCGAACCAGATTGTCTTTCGTGTGTTCTCATAGGATCGGGATCAAGGCGCGAAGACGTTGGCCCCCGCAGACACAGCGACATCGATCTTCGCATAGTCCGTCGACAGCGTGTTTTCTTTGTTGCCTCTTTTCTTGTCGTTGGAGACGACCAACCAGACGACCGTTCGGCCGTCGGAACCTCCGAGATACTGGGTCGCGGAACCGCTTCCTGAACCCGTGAGCGTGATCTCGGCTTCCGTATCCGGCGAGGTCTGAATCAGCTCATATTTCGAGGAGCTGCAGTTCCAGAAGTAGAGCGTCGCTCCATCGGAGGAAGAGGAAGACCCGTTCCCGCTCGCACCGGTCCAGGTTGCGGTGATGCCGCCTACTGCGGTCGGCTCCTGCTCGATTTCAAATACGAAGCGAGCCTGCGCGTACTGGGCTTCATGGGATACCTGAAGAATGTGGCGTTTGCCGTCGTCGGCGCTTATCGCGGGGTATTGATCGGATTCGAGGATGAGAGACGGGGTGGTTGACAGGTCCGGGACCTGCGGTTTGCCCTCGTCGGCGAACGCAAAACAATCGGCGCCCGGCATACGTGTCGCAAAGTCATACGTCGCGACGATCGGCTGGGTGTCGGCCGAGTTGCGAACCGCGGCCCGGAGATAGCAGGTTCCCGTCAGGGTTCTGTCGCGTGTCAGAGCGCCCTGGCTTGCCAGCTCGGTTTGCCAGGTAATGAGACGCATTTCTTCCGGCGTTGTCGTCGGGGCGGTCAGGTCGTTTCCATCGTAGCAAACGAACCGCAGGGAATTCACCGGGCCGACGAGCTTGGACAACTCCCCCACGGGGCCGAACGCGACAGAACCGTCTTCCAGCAGAGCACAGCGGTAGGACACGCCATCCGCCGCCTCGAACTGGATGTATCCGTCGCTGCTTGTGTCGGCGCTGACGGCTGTGATTCGTTGGGCTGCAGCCAGATGACGGCAGAGCTGCTCATTGAGCACTCTGGCGTTCTGGACCATTTCGAGATTGGCCCACCGGGCGTCGGCGCTGTTGCGGACGCCCGCAAACAGCGGCATGATCGCGGCGAACACGGCGGCAAGAATAGCCACCGCGACCGTCAACTCCACGATCGTGGTTCCGCAACAGTGAATTGTTCTGTCTTTCATACGTCGCATTTTCTGCGCACTCCATGACAACACACTGCTGGTTTTCGGCACAAAAAGGCGCGTGCATTA
>CALMMH010000564.1 GCA_937868145.1 uncultured Phycisphaerales bacterium | reverse complement strand
AGAACCACCTTCCATCCGGGCTGCAAATCGACGAGCAGATCCCGGCCTTGCGTCTTGACCTTGCTCGACTCGACGCCGGCCACAGCGAAGCGGCCTTCGCCAAATGGGTTCTCCAAGCGCAAGGGCCCGCCGGCCTCGGCTACGATCTCGATGGATTGGACCCGGCCGTCTTTACGGTCCGCGGACACCACGAACGCTCCTTCGGCGCGCAGTCCCCTGAACGAGGCGTCGCGCCAAGCCGCCGGGATCGCGGGGAAAACGCGAACCGTGCCGCTGTAGCTCTGCAAGAGCATCTCCTGCAACCCGGCCGCAGCGGCGAAGTTGCCCTCCAGCGTGAACGGCCGATAGCGGAAGTTCGAGTACCCTTTGTCGGTCTGGTCGCCGTTGCAGTGAAAGCCGTTGCGAAGGCAGAAGGCCCGCGAGAAGATGTCCAACGCCTGTTCGGCTTTCTCGCCGTCGCGGGCCCGGGCCGCCAGATTCGCCAGCCAGGAGAAGCTGTACCCGCACCATTGTTTGGTGCCCAGACGATCCAGGTCCGCCAGCGACGCTTTGATGATCGCCTGATCGCGAGGACCGTTTTCCCAGCGGATCATGCCCAGCGGATGGATCGCCATCAAATGCGAGAAATGCCTGTGCGAGGCCGGGAGCGGATAGTCTTTCGCCACGAGCAGCTTCTGCGTGATCGGATCCACCGCCAGCTCCGGCATCTCAGCCAGGACGCTTCGCCAGTGATCGGCGACTTGCTTCTCGCCCAGAAGGTCCGCCATCTCGGCCGTCCGCTCGAACGTCCAGCGGATCAAAGTCAGGTCGTAGTTGGTGATCGACGGGAACCACGCGTCCAGACGGTTGTCGTTGATCTCGGGCGACGCGCTCAGAGGCAGGGTCCGTTTGCCGTCCGGGCCTTTCTCCGTCACGGCCTCCAGGAACGTCGCAACGTCTTGGAACCACGGATAGGTCCGCTCGCGAAGAAATCGCTGGTCCATGCTGTACCGCCACTGGAGCCAGAAGTGATGCGAGAGCCAGGCGGCTGTCGTCGCCGAGTGCGTGTACTGATGCCAGCCGCCGATCTGGTTCTGCTCCAGGTCGGCCGTCATCGGAACGTTCAGGCCCGGCAGACCGAAGAACCGCTTGGTCCAGGCCCTGGCGTTCTCGCGAGTCTCCCAGAGCCACTCCACATAGCCGCCGGCCCCTTCGAGCCGATTTCCGCTGTAGGCGGGCCAGTAGCTCAGTTCCGTGTTCAGGTCGTGATGGTAGTCGCCCTTCCACGGCGGGATCTTCATGTCGTCGGCAGTCCACGGGCCTTGCAGCGTGATCGGCGGCGTGTCCTCCCGTGCCGCAGAGCCGAATTTGTACGTTTCGAGATACCACTGTCGCTCGATCACCGCGTTGGGGACCGAGACCGACGCCCGATCCCAATAGGATCGCCACCACCGAGCGTGCTCTTGCGACAGAGCGTCGAATCCGCGTTCGATCGCATCCTCGCAGCGTGTCCTTGCGGTCGCCAGCGGATCGGCGGACTCCTTCGAGGTCGCGACAGACCAGACGCCGAGCCAGCCCGATTCCGACTGCCGCCAGACGAGAGCCACGGCGAAATGGAATCCGCCCCAGCCCTTCTGGAGGTACCCGGCCCACGTATTGCCTCGCCGTTCTACGGGAGCCTCATACCGCAGGGTCGCCAAGTCGCCGGCGCTAATCTTGTTGGCTCCGGCCTCTTCGGTGACTTTGCCGGCAAACGGCGGCGCGATCAATCGTACCTCCCGAGGTTTGCGCGAGGCGATACGGATCACCCCCAGAGGCTCCTTCGCGTGAACGAAGACCTCCACTGCTGCGTCGCCGGCAAACCGCATTTCCGCGGTCGCTTTGGCAAGGTCCAGCGAGGCGTCTTCGAAAGCGGCTGCGTCGTCGAAGGTCAGCTCGATACGCCCGGCGGGGATCTTCGTCGGGCCGGGGTTGCCATACGGATCGTCGTACAACTTGTGCAGGTCCTGGATCCGACCTTCCTTCACCCACTGCCGCATCGTCTTATACGAATAGTCGGGCGACTCGTACTCCGGCACCGGCCGCAGGTCCCAGAGATCCGTGCGATCGAGCGAAATCCGCAGCGGCTTGCCGTCGCCCCAGACGAGCCCTCCGAGCAGGCCGTTGCCCAGGGGCATGGCCTCATCCCAGACCGTTGCGGGCTCCGTGTAGTGCAGCCCATGCCCCGGCCGAGGCCCCGCAGCAAGTGCGAGACACGCCGCGTTCAAAGACACGATCACAGATAAGAAGGTCGCTCGCCGCATAGTTCTTCCTCCAACACATCAAGGATCGGGTGGCAGCGACAAGCGCAAGCTTGTCGATGGTCATTCGAATCGGATGAAGCCATCGACAAGCTGCGAAGACTCCGCTTGTCGCTGCCACCCGGAGATTCCGAGTACACAGCTACGCGTGGGCACAGGGACAATAGTCGTGCGGACTGCCGGGATGGTGCGGATGGTGCAGCGACAGGCCCATCACGACCCGCTCCTCGTCCCTCTTGAAGACCGATCCACAGCCCGCGCCGAGTTCGCGGAGTTTGGCGACTTCCGTCTCAGTGATCGGTCGATAGGCCCGTCCCGCCAGGATGGCCTTGTCAACGAGGTCCAGGAACGACGGCGGAATCGCCGCGACCACGCCCGGCTGCGAGAGCGAAAAACGGACCGCCAGATCGACTTCGTCCTGGCTTTCGACAGTCTTATACCACCATTGGCGACTCCGCGCCTTACCCTCCGGCCACGCCCCGGCGCACAGCGTCTTCATCGCGAACACCGCCGTGCCCCGCTCCTGGGCACATTCGATCACCGCTTTGCCGAATCCCCACTGGAGATAGTCCATGTAGTCGATCGGGAACATGATCGAGTCGAACTGGAACCCCTTGAGCATCTCCAGGGCGCCTTTGGTCGTGTGCGCGGACAGGCCGATGTAGCGGAGCTTCCCCTCTTCCCTGGCCTTGAGGATCGTCTCCAAGGCGCCGCCGGGCCCGAGAGCTTGTCTCGCCTCTTCCGGCGTAAAGACCGCGTGCATCTGGTACAGGTCGAAGTGGTCGGTCTTGAGCCGCGTGAGCGAACGCTCCAACTCCTCGCGGGCCCCCAGAGCGTCCCGTTTCTTCGTCTTGCAGGCCAGGAAGATCTTGCTGCGATCGATGCTCTGGAGACCGACGCCCATCTTGATCTCGCAGTCCCCGTCCCGGCCGTAGGCGGGGGCCACGTCGAAATAGTTGATCCCCTCATCGAAGGCCTTGTGAAGGCCGGCGGTCCCTTCCTCCTGGCCCTGCTGGCTTAGCGCCAGGCCGGGGAAACCGATGACGGACAACTTCTCGCCGGTCTTGCCGAGGGGTCGTCGAGGCAGTTCCGCAAGCTTCCTCTCACCACTCGACAGCTGGGTCTGCGTTCCCAGCAACGCATTGGACGCGAGAGCACAACCGCCCGCCGCGGCGCCCGCGACTTTCAAGAACTCTCTTCTCTCCATAGCTGTCCCCTTCATGGCTCAATGATTATCCATCATCAAAATCACGGCAGCCGATGATCCGCGGGCTTGAGGCCCTTCTTGAAGCCGCCGAAGCCGATGTTGTTCGGGTTGTACTCGCCGAGGATCGTCACATCCGCTTGAGCTGGGATTTTGTCCTCCAGGCCGACGGCCCAGTAGCAGGCGTTGACCAGCACCCGGCGGAAGTTCTCGTCCTTCAGGTCGCCCGCGTGGCCCATCGTGGTCGTGAAGATCTTCGCCGCCTTGCCGGACTCGCCTGTGTAGGTCTTGGTCCAGGCGACCGGGAGGGGCTTCTTGTTCGTGTTCGGGGCGTCGCCGGGGTTCATGCCCGTCAGCGGCTGGCCCATCAGGACCGGCTTGCAGTCACCGAAGAGGGTCGTCAGGCCGTAGACGTCCGACGGACCCCAGATCTTGTCCACGCCCTTGAGAATCGGGCAATCGGCCATGCCTTCGGCCGGATAGGCGAGCGTGCTCTCCTTCTGGTGGTCGCCATAGTGGCTGATCCAGGTCTCGCCGAGCACCTGCCGGCCGTAGCCGCCCTTGAAGGCCGGTTCGGCACCCGCCCCCGCGCCCGGGTTGTTCCAGCTCCACTTCGCGTAGGGGCTCTCCTTGTTCTTCTGATAGAAGAACGGGTGCGTGGCGGTCCGCAGGGCGATGACCGGCTTGCCCGAATTGGTGTAGTCCATGATGTACTTCATCTGCTCGTCCGGCAGCTCGCGGAAGCGGGTGAACAAGACCATCAGGTCCGCCCGTTCGAGGCTCCGCAGGCCGGGGATGTTGTCCACGGTAAGCGGATCGATCTCGCCGCTGTCCTTGTTGATCGCAAAGAGGACCGTGCACCGGAAGCCGTGATGGACCGCGAGGATCTTGGCCAGCATGGGCATCGATTCCTCCGAGCGGTATTCCTCGTCGCCCGTGACGAAGACGATGCGTTTACCCTGCCCCGGGCCTTCGCCGCCGCGGTAACTCACCCCGGGCCGATTCTCTCTTTCCTGGCCCACCGCCAAAGTCGCCAGAGACACCACCGCAGCAACCATCGCCACGCCGATCTTCGCACTCGTCCACTTCATAGTCGATCCCTTCTCTTGCGTGAGATTCATCAGATTCAGTACATCGTCGCGATCACACGGCAACGCCCATTGTCCGCCGCCCCGTATGCGAAGTCAAGCACAAGAGAGCGACGATCGAACGAACAGGTTCGTAGTGTGCCCGCAAGGGCATATCGGGGAGTTTCAAGTTTGAAGTGTCAAGTGTGAAGCAGGAGAAGACAAGCGTCGAGTTCCTGTCCTCTGACTTCACACTTCCAACTTCACACTTCCCACTTCCGAAGACAACGCCTTGCGGCGTCACTACAAACGGCCCGGACGCTCACCCGACGGTCCGGCTCTTCCGGGCCATCTCGATCAATCGTGAGGCGATCTCGGCTGCAGCGTTGGGCTTGGCCACCCGTTTGCAGGCCTCCGCCATCTTCCGGCGTCTGTCATCATCGGCCAGGAGCGGCTCCAGTTCCTTCCACAGCCGGGCAATGCGGTCATCCGCATCCGCGACGTCATCCACGATCACGCCGGCGCCAACGTCGACCAGCTTGCCTGCGTTGAGGTATTGGTGTTTGTCCTTGTGGAATGGGTATGGCAGACAAATGCTCGGCACGCCCGCGACGGCGTACTCCGCAACGCTTACCGCCCCGCTTCGCCCGATCACCAGACCGGCCGAAGCAAGGAGGTCCGCCATGCCGTCGTAATAATCGAGCACTTTGTGGCTGATTCGGGCACTACGGTAGCCGTCCAAGACCGTCTTGTAGTTGTCCAGACCCGTCAGGTGTACGATTTGCCAACGGTCGGCAAACGGCTCCAGTTTCGGGAGCAATCGACAGATCACCTCGTTGATGCGCGTCGAGCCGCTTGAGGCCCCGGTAATCAACAGGACGCGCTTGCTCGCGTCGAGGCCCAGGTCCGCGACGGCTTTTTTCCCATCCGGCCGCAGGAACGCACTCCGCAGGGGACATCCAACGGCACTCATCGTCGCTCGCGTACGAGGAAAGTGGCTCTTGCTCTCTTCGAACTGGAGAAAGATCTCATCGGCCCAGCGGGCGCTGAGTCGATTCGCCCGACCGGGAGTGATGTCCACGTTCAGAAGCGCCACAGGGACGCCCAGCTTACGACCCGCTCGGCAGACGGGACCCGCGACGAACCCGCCCGCCCCGACGACCACGGCGTTCTCCCGCTGACCGATCACCTTCATCGCGATCTTACAGCTCTGGTGAAAGGTCATGACAAACCGCAGAAGTTTGACCGGGTGCGCATACAGGCCGCTTGCCGGCAGTGCTGTGCGCCCATATCCCGTCTTCTCGAAGACCCGCTGATCGACAGCCCGCGTGCTGTGAAAGAAATGAATCTCAGCGTCCGGCTGCCTGGCCCGGACCTGTTCGGCGACCGCCAACAGCGGGTAGATGTGCCCGCCGGTGCCGCCGCCTGCGAAAAAGAAAGAAACGTTGCCCACACCGGCCTCCTTGCCCACTCGTCCTCGCGTCCGGCCACGCTGCCACCATCGGCGGGCCGAACACTATCGCCATTATCCTACCTGCGCGGGACCGGATTTGTACATAGGCTTGTTCCGACAGATCCGAGAGAGGCGTCTGCGAGGACTTCGTGCGTCAACGCCTCGGGCGGCCGGACGTGACGAACAAGTACGGCTGGCCTCCATGGTTCAGGACCGCCGCGTTGCCGGCCTCATCCGTCACGGCGATGATGAAGTAATACGTCGTCTGTGAATTCAGATTGCTCAAATTGATGCTGTGCAGCTCGTCCAATCTCGACTCGCTCTTGGCCAGGTCGTACGGTCCGCCGGAGGTCTTGCCGTAGCGGATCTCCGCGCGGGCGGCCTCATCGGTCAGAAGATCGATCGTCGCCGTCACGCCGGACACATCGATTTGAACGTCCAGAATCGCCGGCGGGCTGAAGTCCGCCGCGGCGTCTGCCTCACGCCATTGGTCGACGTTGCCGAGTCCGTCGTCGGCATCCAGGTAACGCACGACGATGTCCTGGCCGTCATCCAACTGAAGAACGCCGTCGCCCCTCGTCACAACCGCCTTGCTCGCGACGATGTCGCCGCGGAATACGCCGCGCGACACGTCCGTCTCCGTCAAAGTCACGATCTCTTCGTCGCCGCTGCCCGACTCCACGAGCACCACCTGTTGACCGACGCTGCGGAGGTCCCAGTCCGCCAAGAAGATTCCGACGCGGGACTCCTGACCATACCGTTCCTGATCCAGGCGGATGAACCCTGCCGAGGGAATCGCCGCACGCAGGGCCTCGTACACATTGAGCCGGCTGTTCGACGAACAGATTCCCGCCGCGATGGGATCGCCGGTGGTCGTGATGATTTCCTGCACCTCATCGCACGTGAGCAACGGATTGGCGGATAGCAGCAACGCGCAGGCGCCCGAGACATGCGGCGCAGCCATCGAGGTCCCTGTCTTTCTCGCGGTCATTTGACCGTCGGAAGTCAGACCGAGCGACAGGATGTCGCGTCCCGGCGCCGCGAGGTCCACCCAGTCGCCATAGTTTGAGGAATACCATCGATGATCGCTGGGGTCCGTGGCGGCCACGGCCAGGACGTTCGGATAGGCGGCCGGATAATAGGGGACCTTGTCGCCCTCGTTGCCCGCCGCCGCAATCACAATCACACCCTGACTGTAGGCATAGGCAACCGCGTCCTTCAGTGCATCGGAGCCTTCCGTCGCCCCCCAACTGCCGGAAATGATGTCCGCTCCGTTTGCCACGGCGTAGTAGACGGCCGGCACAGCATCGCCTGCGCTGCCGTCGCCGTCAGACCCAAGGACCTTGAGGGACATGATGCGGGCCTTCCAGCACACGCCGGCGACGTCCAGACCGTTGTTGCCCACGGCGGCGACGATCCCGGCGCAATGCGTGCCATGGCCGTGATCGTCCATCGGGTCGCCGCTGTTGGAGAAGAAATCGTAGCCATAGACGTCGTCGACGTAGCCGTTGCCGTCGTCGTCGACGCCCGCGACGCCGTTCCGCTCCGACTCGTTCACCCAGAGGTTGCCCTGGAGATCACGATGGTCGTAGTCGACGCCCGTGTCGATGATGGCGACCACGACCTCGTTGCCGCCTTGGCAGATGTCCCAAGCGAGGGGAGCCTCGATCGTACTGAGAGACCATTGCTGATTGTATGAAGGATCGTCCGGCGCTGCACCGATCGAGATGATCGGGTTGAGCTCGGCGTATTCGACATCGTCCCGGCTCCGGTAGGCCGCGAGGAGTTCCTCCACGCTGACGCCTGCGTTCACCTGGATGCGGTAGATCGTATCGACGCCGGCGTCTGCGACCGACCCGATCCCGGTGCTGCGCCGTTGCCATCGGAGCGTGCGTCTTTCACGAATCGACAGGCCACGGCCGGTTCGACCATCCCGCGATTGCATGATCAGACGTCCGGACTCCTCGCCTCGCACCAAACGACGCATCTCCCGAATCCCCAATCGGCCCGGCCGGACGCGTTCATCCGTTGTTCGACTCGAGTCCTCATCGCCCGTGGAGGAAACAGACATCAGGCCGTTAGCGTCCGTCGGTTGCGTGCGGAACTTGACGATGATTTCGTTGGGGACAAAGCGGCCGCCGCCGGAGGAGTCAGCCATCGCCGAAGCAACAACCACCAGCGTCAACATGATAACGGCCATGGAACTTCGCAAACGGATCGCGTCGCCCTTTCGAAAAAGGCCACCCTACCCCATGCCCCCATGCATCTGCCGATGCAGGCACAAACCCACGCAGAGACATTATACCACAAAGGCGGATGCCGATCACGCGGAAAGACGATGGAGCCAAAGCCCAATCGCTAACTAGGAATGTAACTTCTCGCCAGCTAATCACTTACAAGCAGATCGCCCGGAGGACTTTGAGCGGCGATATTCAAGAGAACACCGACCGCAGCGGCCGATAAAAGCATGCTCGTGCCGCCGGAACTGACGAACGGCAACGGGATGCCTTTGGTGGGCAGCACGACGGTGACGACGCCGATGTTGAGGGCCGCCTGGATTCCGATGGCCACGACGATCCCCGCCGCCAGCAGACGGCCGAACCGGTCCCGGCACCGCATGACCACCGCCAATCCCAGGAAGATGAAGAGAATGAACAACGCGATCACGCCCAGGGTGCCGATCAAGCCGAGTTCTTCCCCGACAATCGCAAAGATGAAGTCCGTGGTGTCCTCAGGCAAGTGGCCGTACTTGCAGGTGCCTTGGCCGATTCCCTTGCCCCATACCCCACCCGAGCCGATAGCCACCAGCGACTGGTTGGCCTGATACACTACCGTCTGGCCCAGGCCTTCGGGGTGGAGAAACGCTTCGACTCTTTTCATCCGGTGCGGTTCCTGCAGCAACGCAACGACAAACCCCACCAGCCCGGCCGGCAGCAACGTCAGCACGTGCCACCATTTGACGCCTGCGACGGCCAACATGAGAAAACTCATCAGCCCAATGAACACGGCAGTCCCAAAGTCTTCGATCACGACCAGGCCGCACGTAAGCCCAATCACTCCGCAGAGCGGCAGAAACCGCGTCCAGTACCGTCTGATGTCAGGCCCGATCCGCACGCACACGCCGGCCAGAAAAAAGAGCACGATCCATTTGGCGAATTCCGACGGCTGAAAGCTGACGCTCGCCGGTCCCAACGGGATTCGCAGCCATCGCCGGGCTCCGTTCAACTCCGGGCCGAACTTGTGCGCCACCACCACCAGGACGCAGGCAATCACCAACAACCAGGGGATCGGCCACGTGTACCAGCGGGACCGGAAGCTCCAGATCCGGTAGTCGGGCATCGACGCGGCGAACAAGACGACCACCGCCAGCGGAAAGAACATGATCTGCCGCAGCCCCGGGAACTCATAGAATCGCCGCAGGTCGAATTCGTACCCGACGTTGGCGCCGGCGGAAAAAACCATCACTGCGCCTGTGGCCATCAGGAACAGAACCACCATGGCGATCATATCAGATAATCGGTTGCGTGCAGAACTCATAACATCATCTATAGCAAGCATTTAACTCACAACGATTCACAGACTGAGTCCGGAAATATACTCTCTGATTTGTGTTTTCGGCAGATTGATGCCCGGTTCTACAGAAATAGTCGCGTCCTATGGCGGATGCGTCGCAGCTCCGCTTCGCAGAACCATGGGACGCCAGAGAGTCTGCGAAACAGTATCTACGTCAATTGGATCGGGAATAATCCTTGACAACCCCCTCCCACAGGGGCAATCTATGCTCAGTCTTCCTGTGCGGGCGAGTTTCCTGTGCGGGCAATTCACGAGAGATTGTCACATGGTTTTGGAGGTTCACAGATGGAGAAATCTCGCTATCTCGCGTTGGCGGTTTGTGTGGCGGCCTTGGCAATGGTGACGCCGGCGCTCGCCTACTTCCAGCCCTCGATCAACCTCGGCTTCACCAGTTTCGTGGACGGCGCTCCGCCCGCCGGACCGGGCTTCTATTTCACCGAATACGTTCAGTACTACACCGCCGACGACTTCTCCAACGCACCATTTCCCACCGACGGCACGGACCTCGACGCCTGGGTAAGCTTGAACCAGTTCATCTATCAGTCCAACACGCCTGTGCTGCTCAACGGCAAGTGGGGCCTCGATGTCATCGTCCCGGTGGTCTGGCTCGACAGCAATCCCGATGCGGTTCTGCCGGCCAACAGCAGCGGCATCGGCGACGTGTGGGTGGGTCCGTACCTGCAATGGGATCCGATCATGGGAGACACGGGCCCTGTCTTTATGCATCGCGTCGAGTTTCAGATGATCTTCCCCACCGGCGACTACGACAATGACAAGAGTCTCAATCCCGGGTCCAATGCCTTCTCGTTCAACCCGTACTGGGCGGGCACCTATTTCATTACGCCCAAGTGGACCGTATCGGGTCGCTTCCACTACCTCTGGAACGGCGAGAACGACGATCCCGCCGTTGCTGGCTTGGATGAAGTCCAGGCGGGCGAGGCGGTTCACGCCAACTTCGCCACCTCCTACGAACTCATGCCCAAGCAGCTCCGGGTCGGCCTCAATGGCTACTGGCTCAAGCAGATCAGCGCCACCGAAGGCACCCCCGAAGGCGGAAGCAGTTTCGATCTCCACGACGACGAACAGGTCCTGGCCATCGGCCCCGGCGCCCTGCTGAGCTTCTCGCAGGACACGCACCTGTTCTTCAACGCCTACTTCGAGACGGAAACCGATTCCCGTCCCGAAGGCGAGCGATTCGTCCTGCGGCTCGTGCACCACTTCTAAGATTTGTCCTCGTCCGGGGACATGAAGCCCCCTGCTGAAGGGTTTCATGTCCCCGGATGTACGTTCTCCCCCGATTCCCCACTCCCCAATTTCCCCTTTCTGCAACCCTGATCTGATTTTTCCGCGCACTTTCCCCGCCCGATGTGCATCTGTATGATGAAGTTGGCGCCATGGGCGGACCTTGTAGGGTGAGCGACTTGGAATCGATGGCGGAAGAACTGATTGTCGAGGCGGCGCGTCGCGGCGACGTGGACTCGCTGGGAATGCTCTACCGGCGTTACTACGCGACGATGGTTTGGCTGGCGTACTCCGTGCTCCTCGACCGCGATCTGGCCCAGGACGCGGCGCAGCAAACCTTCGTCAAAGCCTGCGAGGGCCTGACGGACCTCAAGTGTCCCGATCGCTTCGCCCCGTGGCTGGCGGCGATCTGCCGTAACGAAGCCCATCGGCTCATCCGGGCACGCAAGCAACTGGTGGGCCGACGGCAAGCGAACGAGATCGAGGTAACTCATCCGGTCCACGACAACGACGATCATTCTGCGGTCCGTGCGGCAATCAACGGGCTCGATCCCATGTATCGTGAAATCGTCATCCTGCATTACTACAACGGGATGGACTACCGCCGGATCGCGGCGACTCTGGGCATCGGCGGACACACCGTGCGGGGGCGACTCTTCCGTGCCCGGCGGCAGATCGAAGAGACACTCAGAAAAAACGGCTTTCCTGAAGGATCCTAGTCATGGCGCGTTCACAACGGGCTCATTGGCTCGATCAAGTCATCCTGGAATCGCGGCCCGGCGGCACGCCGAAGGCCAATTTCGACTCGTGGCGAAGCGCCCACGCCGACGCGATCAGGCGGCTTCGACAACGTGGGGCGACAATCCCTCGAAAACCGTCATTCTTGGCGTCGGCCCGACTGTTCGGCCGGAACCTGATCCGCAACCCACTTATCGGATGGGCCGTTGCCGCGGTGATCCTTGTCGCGGTTGTCCTCCTGGCGGCCTCGCGGATCGATCCCGAGTTGCCCCCCGCCACCCCGCCGGAAACCGTGGCCAAACAAGCGACGCCTCCCAAGAACATCGATCCCGAGGAAGCAGAGAAACAATTGGCGGACAACCTGTTTGCCCAGGGGGACGTGCAGGGCTTGTTGTCGCTCCTGCACACCGCTCGGCCCAAGACGGTCTTTGTTGTAGCCCTGTATCTCGGCCAAATCGGCGATGTCTCGTCGTTGCCGACGCTTCAGAACCTCGCGGCCCAATGGCTGGGATCCACCCAGGAGAATCCGTTCCAGAAGGCCGTGGATCAGATCCGCCGCAGGCATGGACTGGAGAAGGCGCCCGCCGAGGAACCCGCCGTCGTGGTCCAGACAGTCCAGGAATCGGCGCAAGCCCTTGGCGAGGACCGCCTGTTGATCTGTCGCGGCGTGGTCGTGAATAGGATAGGCACGCCGATCCGCGGGGCCACGGTCTGGGCACAGAACGACAAAGAGGATCTGGCTGCCCCCGTCAGTACCGATCCGCAAGGGAGATTCCATCTGACGGCATCGATCGACGACCTCGATGCGGCCAGTCCCATGTACCTGGTTTGTCAGCAGGAGCAGCGTGCTCTCGGTTGGCTTCGTCTGGCGATAGATCGAGAAACGACCGACTTCAACGATTGCACCATTACTCTCTATGGGCGGACCTCCGTCAGGGGCATCGTTACCGACGCGCGGGGCGCCGCCATCTCCGGGGC
>CALMMH010000563.1 GCA_937868145.1 uncultured Phycisphaerales bacterium | reverse complement strand
CGCACGACATGGAGGGATGGGCGAGTGAGCTTGGGAAGCCAGTTCAGGAGGTTGAGCCTGTGTTTGTGGAATTAGAAAAACGGGCTATTTGTATTGTGAAACGCTCAAGTAACGGTCTTGTAACGCTCATGTCACGCCGGATGAATCGAGATGAAAAGGTGCGTGAACAGGGGCGACAACGGGTGAGACGACTGAGGAGTAACGCCCTTGTAACGCTCGATGTAACGCTCGAAAATCAACCTGTAACGGAAATGAAACGGTCTTGTAACGCCTTAGAGTCAGAAGTCAGAAGTCAGAAGTCAGAATCAGAAGAAGAGAAGAAGAAGAAAAGAAGTATGCCCGTACGGGCCGTCGTCGAGATGGGTGATGCATGGGTTGAAACGCTCAAGATGAATCCGGCCTACCAGCACATCAACTGGATCATCGAGTGGGGCAAGATGGACGCCTGGTTTTCCAAGCCGGCGAATCGACACCGGCAGCGCACGCAAACATTTGTCCTGAACTGGCTGAACAAGATCGAAGCGCCGATGACGAGTGGGAACGGCGGCTCGCAACGCCCGCCGCCTCCTCCTCCTAAAAACGACCCGATCGGGCGTGGGCAATGGGCGAAAACCTATGGCAATCCGAGGGAGTACGGCTATGAGTAACGATTTGATGGTGCAGCCAACCGCCGCCTTGTGGCTGACACAAACGTGTAGTGCTGACGGCTGCACGGTGACGATTCGAGGCTCGATCGATCACCAAGAGGACCGACCGCTCTGCAAATGGTGCAAGAGCCAGACGGCCTACAACACGCGGGATGCGATGCCGATAGTCAATCACGAAGGCCCCCCGATCAGTCTGGATGAGTTCGGGCAAGACCTCTTTGCCGCGATCAAGGCGCAAGCGGGCGCGATACAAGCCTTGAAATCGGCAGGGCTCTACCAGGCGAAGGGATTGCCACATCAAGCCGACCAGGCCGCGCGAGCCGCAACGGTGTGTCAACGCGAATTGGAAACGATCTTCCGGCGCAACACCATCGCCGTCTACGATGTGCGGCGAATTTTGGCGATGCAATGACCTGCCCCCGCTGCAGCCAACAGGGATCACGCCTGGCACACCCCAGCCGCCTGCGGCGGGGCTGGTGCGGTATCTACACGATGAATATGGGAACTTGGTTACAGATGACGGGATAAACCCAGTCTACCTCGCTGCGGACGTGGAGGCGATGGCAACAGACTGTCTGACCGCGATTGAAGAATTAATACAAGCGGAGATAGCGGGACATGGCCGACCCTACATCGAGTCTACCGTGGTGCGGAAGGCGAAAGCACTCCTCGCCCAACTGAAAGGCACGCAGCCATGAGCGAGCAACTGACACGAGAGCAAGTGGACAATATGTGCTACCTGATCCGTGCGGTGAGTATTCATTGGCCTGTTCGCATAGCCATGTCCCGTTCTATTCGTGACCACGTGGCCGCCCAGCGAGCCAGGATTGAGGCGCTGGAGCAGGACCAACAGGCCAGGATTGCGGCCCTGCACACCCTCCGCACGGGCTACGACGCCACGGTCGCACAGTTGGAGGCGCGGCTGGCTCAACGGGACGCGGAGCTCGTCCGATTACTGACGAACGCTAATCGCTGGAATATGCTCAAATTGCTGAACAATGTCGGGAGTTGGGATGTACGGAAATTTGTGTTTGATGCGGACGGCACGAATGGTCGATGGGAATGTGTGCTACGCCATCAGATGGACGAGGAGGTTGACATTGCACTGCAACCGTCATCCCTCGCCCCCACCACTGCCGAGAAAAAAGGGACGGCGCACTAATGCCGACGCTCCCACTCAGGCCCTGCACACAGTCAGGCTGCCCGGCCCTGACCAGTACGGGGCGCTGTCCCGCACATCCACGGGCAGTCCGACCCGCCGTGGTCCCGGCCAGGCGGTACGACGATCGACGGGGCAGCTCGGCACAGCGCGGGTATGGGTATGCGTGGCAACAGACGCGGG
>CALMMH010000562.1 GCA_937868145.1 uncultured Phycisphaerales bacterium | reverse complement strand
AGCCGCCGCGGGCCGGCGAGGCATCGTCGTCGAGTTCGTGCTGTTCTGCCCGTTCTACGAAGACTCGATGTGGGATCTGAGTCCCATGAACGTCCGCAACAACATCAACGGGATCGGCGACATGCCCCGGACCGAGGTCTACACGCTCAAGCACCCCAAGTTGCTGGCTGTGCAGGACGTGATGGTCCGGCGGATCGTCGAAGCGTTGAAGGGCTTCGACAATCTCTACTATGAGATCTGCAACGAGCCCTACTTCGGCGGCGTAACCCTGGACTGGCAGGCCCATATCGCCGAGGTGATCGCGACAGCCGAGGCAGGTTTCGAACACAAGCATCTCATCGCCCAGAACATCGCCAACAACACGCAGAAGATCGAGAACCCCGACCCCCACGTGTCGATCTTCAACTTCCATTACGCCAAGCCGCCGGTCACGGTGGCGGAGAATTACGGGCTCAACCGGGTCATCGCGGACGACGAGACGGGGTTCGCCGGCGACGATCGCGTCAAACCCTACCGGCTGGAGGGCTGGGATTTCATCATTGTCGGCGGCGCCGTCTACAGCAACCTGGACTATTCGTTCGCGGTCGGACACGAGGACGGCAGCAACAAGATCAACGCCCCCGGCGGCGGCGGACCCGAGCTGCAGAGTCAACTGAGAATTCTCAAAGACTTCATCCATCGATTCGATTTCGTCCGGATGAAGCCGGATGATTCGGTGGTCAAGACCGCCCTGCCCAAGGAAATCACGGCCCGCGTGCTCGCCGAACCCGGACAGGCCTACGCGGTCTATGTGAATGGCAGCGGCCTGACGGAACTCGCCCTCGATTTGCCGTCGGGCGAATACGGAGCGGAATGGCTGAACACCAAGACGGGTCAGACCGACAAGGCCGAGCCTTTTCAGCACGAAGGCGGCGTCCGCACGCTCCAGCCGCCGACGTACGTCGATGACATCGCTCTGCGGGTCGTCAGACTGGTCCCCCCACGGAACGAGCGCGTCTTGCTCTTTCGCAGCACCTTCGACAGCGACGATCTCGGGGGCTGGAAGATCTCAGGCAACTCCCCGGCCCGAGTCGCCGACCGTGCCCGCGCAGGAACTGGAGCGATGAAGGCCTCGCTTGACAGAAACAAGGACCGCTACCCCGACCGCACGGAGGTCCAGGGCCCGCGGACCGAGCTCGGCAAGGAGTACTGGTACGGCTTCAGCATTCTCCTGCCGGAGGATTACGTTCCCGACCGGATTTGGGAGATCGTCGCCCAATGGCATGCTGCGCCCGACGCCGATTTGGGCGAAAAGTGGCGAAACCCGGTCCTGGCGCTGTCCACGACCAACGGCCGGTGGGGCTGGGTAAATCGCTGGGACGCCAAGAGGAACACATTCGAAAGCGGCAAGCGGGAATACGGCGGAGTCCGCGAATACGATCTGGGCGAATACGAACGGGGCGTCTGGACGGACTGGGTCGTGCACGTCAAATGGTCGTACGAATCCGACGGGTTCCTGAAGATCTGGAAGGACGGCCAGCTCGTCGTCGATCAAGACGGACCCAACGCCTACAACGACGCCAGCGGCCCGTTTTTCAAGATGGGCCTGTACAAAGGCTGGGGCGATCCCGGCAGAAACAGCGACGCCGTAACCCGGCGGGTGCTCTACCACGACGAATTCCGCATGGCAGGCGCCGACGCCGCCTATCAGGACGTCGCCCCCGGGCCCCGTTGAGCCCCTTGCGTGGATTACCCATTGAGCCCGCGGCGGCGGCCCGATATAATTGTCGGCGATGCAGGCCGAGGACGACATTCTGAGTATGCTGGAAGCCAGAGGCGCCCAGCTGGCCAAGGAAGCTCAACGCGCCGTGATCTTGCAGCCCGGCGCCTTGGGCGACTGTATTCTGACGCTGCCTCTGGTGAGATTGGTCAAGGAGGCTCTCAATCTGGGAGGAGTCGATCTCGTCGGCCACGCCGAATATGTCGGCATCCTGCCCGGGCGAAGCTGCGTGGACGGCATCCGAGCCATCGACTCGATCGAGTTGCACAGGTTGTTCGTCGAATCGACCCGGTTCGACTTGGCCGACCAGGATCCGCTTATCCACCTGTTTTCCGGCTACTCGTGGATCATCACGTTTCTGGGCGAGCCGGGGAGCGACTTCGAGCAGAACCTCATCTTCACGACGAATTGCAGCCACAGCGCAGAAGTGGTCACGCTGCCGTTGAAACCCCTGCAGAACGTCCGGCAGCATATCGCCGAGACCTACACCGAGCACTTTGCCCGCCAGAGCGGTCTGCCGTTGGAGAAGGCCCGGGTGGATCCCAAGAGCGTCCAGATCCGGGTCGGCCAGGCTGATCGGGACCTGGGCGTCGAGATCCTGGAGCAGGCGGGCATCGATCTGTCCAAGCGTCTTGTCGTGATTCAGCCCGGCAGCGGCGGCCAGAAAAAATGCTGGCATCTGGAGAACTTCCTGAACATCACGCGGGCCCTGCGAGGCCCCGACGTCGAGGTGCTGTTCCTGCTCGGCCCGGCCGAGGTCGAGAGACTGCGTCCGTCGGAAAAAGTGCAGATTCACGGCGTGACCCGGTGCGTCGCTCATTTATCCCTGCCGCAGGTCGTGGGCCTGCTCAGTTGCGCCGACGCCTTCGTCGGCAACGACAGCGGGGTGACGCATCTGGCCGCCGGCATGGGATTGCGGACCATCGTCTTGTTCGGCCCGACCGATCCGGCGATCTATCAGCCTCTGGGCCCGCGGGTCGCCGTCGTCCAGGGCCAAGGGGAGACCTTCGCAGAGAAGGCGTCTCTCGAACTGCAAGAGGTCGTGCTCGACCATCTGGCGTTCTGACGGGGTTTCCCACAATTGCTCTGACCGACCGGGCAATCTCAATTGACTGCCAACCTGCGACGAGTATCATAGGGGGCTTGACACGTACCAACAATGTGAAACCTGTGACAGATGGATTCGATGAGCAGCTCCAGTCAAGAACGAACGTTGCGTGAAATCGCCGACCATGTCGGCGGGCGCGTCTACGGAGATCCGGACACCGTCATCCACGCAGCCGCAACGCTGAGCGAAGCCGGCCGGGGCGACATCACCTTCCTGGCCAACCGCAAATACGAACGGCAGCTGGAGACCACCGAGGCCGGCGCCGTCATCGTCGGCCGGGAGATGACGGGAGTCCGCGTGCCCTTGCTGGTGGCCAAGGACCCCTACTTCGCCTTCACCCAGGTCCTGGTGCTCCTGTACGGCCATCGCCGACATAAGGCCGTCGGCATCAGTCCGCGAGCCAACATCGCCCCCAGCGCCAAGATCGGAACCGACTGTCACATTCACGACTTCGTGACCCTCGCGGACGACGTCCGCATCGGCAACGGATGCGTGATCTACCCCTGCGTCTACATCGGCCAGGGGACGCAGATCGGCGACGGGACCGTGATCGAGGCCAACACGGTCGTTTATGAGGACTGCCGGGTGGGCAGCCGCGTCATTATCCATGCCAATGCGACGATCGGATCCGACGGATTCGGCTTCGCCACGCACGACGGCGTCCACCACAAGATCCCGCAGATCGGCACGGTGGTTCTCGAGGACGACGTGGAGATCGGGGCCTCGTGCAGCATCGAGCGAGGCACGCTTGGGGAAACGGTCGTCGGCCGCGGCAGCAAAGTGGGCGACCTGGTGACCATCGGACACGGCGCCCGGGTCGGCCCGCACAGTCTGATCGTCGCGCAAGTCGGCATCGCCGGCTCGGCGACCCTCGGCCACCACTGCGTCCTCGGCGGCCAGGTCGGCGTCGTCGGCCATATCAAGATCGGCAACAACGTGACCATCGGAGCCCAGGCCGGCGTCATCAACAGCATCCCGGACGGCGAGACCGTCGCCGGAGCGCCGGCAATCGACGTGAGCCACGCCAGGCGCGCGTACGCCATGATTCCCTATCTACCCCAGATGCGGCAGGATATCCGCAGCCTGCAAAGCCAACTGGAGAAGCTGACCGCCGCCCTCAACGGACCCGCCGGCGAACACGACCTCACTGACGATTCTCAAGCCCGGCCCGCCGGCTCGGTCGAACCACAGGATGCCGAGTGAACATAGACCGATGCAACCCAGCCGTCGCTGAGCCGGACGTGGTCGGCCTGATCGCCGGAGGCGGCAGGCTCCCGTTCCTGGTCGCCGCCGGGGCCCGACGTCACGGCCTGAAGGTCATCTGCGTCGGATTGACAGGCTACGTCGATGAACCGCTGGCCGCGGAGGTGGACGTGTTCCATCCCGTTGCGGTCGCCCGTCCGGGCAGTTGGCTGCGGAACCTCCGCCGGCACGGCGTCACGAGGGCCATCATGGTCGGACGCGTGACCAAATCGCACCTGTTTACGCCCTGGCGGATCCTGCAGTACTTGCCGGACTGGCGGGCCTTCCGGATCTTCTACTGGCGGCTGCGAGGCAAGAGCATACAGACGGACACCCTGTTGTCGGCGCTGGCGGATGAGCTGGCCGCCGGCGGCGTTGTTTTGGAGAATTCAACCATGTATTGCCAGGATTCCCTCGCCGAAGCGGGCGTGATGACCCGGCGCAAGCCGCCGGCTCAGGTCGAGCACGACATCGAGTTCGGCTGGCCGCTGGCCAAAAAGCTCGGCGAGCTCGATATCGGCCAGGCGATTGCCGTCAAGGAGCGAGAGGTAATCGCAGTCGAGGCGATCGAGGGCACTGCCGAGATGATCAAACGGGCCGGCCAATTCTGCAAAGCCGGAGGCTGGACCCTGATCAAGACCGCCAAGCCGAAACAGGACATGCGGTTCGACGTGCCTTGCGTGGGACCCGAAACGATCCGCGACCTGGCCGCCGGCGGCTGCGCGTGCCTGGTGATCGAAGCGGGAAAGACGCTGATTCTCGACAAGCCGCAAACCCTGGATCTGGCCAACCAGTTGGGCATCGCGGTGGTTGGAATCCGGGCCGCACAGGAGCGCCCCTAAACGAGCGGCAGCGCCATGGACACCCCCCCTTTCACGTTGACAATCAGAATGGCCTCGCAGGCGGGCGAGTGTGCGGAAGTCGTCTGCCGCGATGTGATGCGGGCCCTGGGCAGGACCCGCATGGTCTACGACGCGACCTGGGAGAGCCGACGGATCGTGGTGAAAGTCTTCGCGAAATTCGGCAAGGCTCGATACCACGCCCTGCGCGAGTGGCGAGGCCTCAGGCAATTGGAGACCCGGCGGGTCAATTCGCCCGCGCCCCTGTTCTTCGGACGGACTCCCGAGGGCTGGGCGGTCGCAACCGCATGGCTCGACGACGCCGTCATCGCCCAGGAATTGTGGCGGCGGGCCGACACCCTCGATAAGAAGGTTCGCGTGCTATCACTGATCGCCAG
>CALMMH010000561.1 GCA_937868145.1 uncultured Phycisphaerales bacterium | reverse complement strand
GTGCGAATCATCGGGTGCTGCCGCGACCGGCTGGAGAGCGGCACCGCATGCACTCCGGGTTCCATCGCATTCGAGGGCTCGTTGAGCGCGACGTGCCCGTTCTCTCCGAGTCCCAGGATGCACAGGTCGATTGGCCCGTTTCGATCGAGCCACCGCTCGACTCGCCGGCACTCAGCGGCCGGGTCCGGGGTATCGCCCTGCAAGCTCACATAGTGAGACCTGGGAATTCCCAGCGGCCGGACCAAATGTTCCTGCAGATAGAGTTCGCAACTGGCCGGATGGTCCGCGGGCAGACCGGCCCATTCGTCGATCTTGATCAGTCTCAGTTGCGCGAAACGCCGTGGCGTCCGCCGGGCGGCGGCGACCATCGCGTCATACGTTCCCGTCGGCGTCCGGCCCGACGAAACGCACAACAGCAGATCGGATTTCCGCTTCAACTCCGCTTCGATCAGGGCCGCGGCCCGTCGGCCCAGCGAGCGTTCATCGTTGACGATACAGAACGTCCCGGGGCCGAGGGATTCCAGCGGAGTTCTCTCGTGAGAATCAGACTTCACAGGATAATTCCTTCTCATTTTGTGCGGTGCAGGCGGAGGGTGTCTCGCGGCTCAGGGCCAGGATTGCCAGGATGGACAACGCGATCGCCGCCGCCTCCCGGAGGCTGATCCGCTCATGCAGGATCACCACGGCCAGCAGAATGGTGATCAGGGAATAGAGGCTTGCCATGGGGGTGACGACGGCCGCGTTGCCGCCCATGCCGTAGGCGCGGATCAGCGTCAGGTTGCCGAGGGAAAACGAGAGTCCCAGGAGGAACAGGAGAGCCCAGGTGACGCCGGTCTGATGCCAAACGATGGGCTCCAGAAATGGAGTGGCCAGGGCAACGGGGATGAATCCCAGCAGAAAGCCCAATGTCACGGCTTCGGCCGAGGCCTGCCCGCTGGCGATCTTCTGCACCAGCGCCGCCAAGCCCCACAGAGCGATTGGGAGCATCGCCACGGCCCACCATCCGGAAATCGAGGCAGAGCCGGAGTCCAGGTTGAACAGCCCGATGGCCGCCAGCGCCAGCAGAATCCCCAGCATCTGTACGCGGTTCACCTTTTCCTTCAGCACGAAGAAGCCCAAGCCGATCGTGACAAGCGGATAGAGCGAAGTGAGGGGCATGACCGCGGCCGCCTTGCCTCCGGCGGCCAGCGCCTGGTAATAGGCGATATTTCCGCCACTGCCGATGATTCCGGCGGCAAGCCCCAGCCAGAGTCCGCGTCCACGAATCCCGCCGGCTTTGCAGCCGAGGGCGAGAAATGCGAGCACCGGCAGCAGGCCGATGGTGGAGAGGCATTGAACCTGCCAGGCCGTCAGGCTCGTGGAAAGCGGCTTGGAGAGCAGACCCCAACCGCCCCAGAGCAACATCGTGATCAGAGTGTAGAGCAGCCATCGTGGCATCTATTCCTCGCGTGTTCGATCGTGGACCCGGTGAGCGGCCGGTTCAGTTGCTTCGGTGTCGAACGCCGGAGGCTCGAATGTGCTCTCGACCGGCATGGCGCGTCTCTCCCGCCCGGATGCCTGGATTTGCAGCATCACTTCCAGCACGTGCAGCGCATGGCGGGGGTTGATCTCGGGAACAGTCCCGGCGTGCATCGCCTCCACAAGATGTCGCAGACCGTCGGTCCATGGCCAGAGCGGATGCGTCTCCTTGAAGAGTTGCCAGCATCCGGCGCAGTTTCGCCAGATCTCGAATCCGTCGGGGTCCCAGTCGTCTCCCAACAGATGAATGGTCCCCTCTGTCCCATAGATTTCAAGGCCAGGGCCGCGGTACTGCTGGATTGTGAACCCGCAGAACAGCGACGCGAAGCACTGGTGGCCGAAGTCGAGCAGGACTTGTGCGTTGTCCTCGACCTCCACGTCGATCGTCCGGTCGTCGATCGTGCGCTGCGGAATGGCGGTCCCGGTCATCGCCATCGCCTGCCGGACCGGCCCGAGCCAGCCGGTCAAAGTCGTCAGGTTGTAGACCCCAAGATCGAAGATTGCCCCGCCTCCGGCTTTGTAGAACCACTCGCTCCAGTCCGGGCCTGCCCAGCCGTAGCGGCCCCGTGCGGCAATCGGCCGTCCGATGTCGCCCCTCGCGATTCGCCGCCCGATCTCCCGGAAGGTCGGACTGAGCGTCGTGAACGGAGCCGCCACGAGATGGAGCTTGCGGCTCTCGGCCAGCGTCACGAGATCCCTCGCCTGCTTCAGGTCCGTGGCCATCGGCTTCTCGACGACGACGTGCTTGCCGGCTTGCAGCGCGGCCGTCGCCATCGGCGCGTGGCACCTCATCGGGGTCAGGATCAACACCACATCCAGGCTGGCTTCTTCGAGAAACCGCCCGTAATCCGTGAAGAACGGCGCCGCCACCATGTCGCTGACTTGTTGCCGGCTCCGGTCTGTCCCGCAGACAGCCACCAGATGCGCCATCCCCCGCCGTGACAATTCCTCGATCTGGGGAAGATACGCGCTCAGCACGTTCCCGCATCCGGCGACGCCAATCCCAATCTGGTTCTGCTTTGCCATGCGCAGGATTTTAGCGAAAAGGTGTTGCTCTTGCAACACGATAGGATAAAATTGTTGCATGCGCGTCCGAGAGTCTTTGCAGAATCGTCTGAAGGATATGCGGCCCAGCGAGGCCGAGGTCACCCGCCGCCTGCTGCGCGACCTGGGGCTCGTCGCCGAACACACGCTGCGAGAGCTGGCCGCCCGCCTGGGGACCAGCGACACGACGGTCATACGAGCCTGTCGTGCGGCGGGCTTCGATGGATTTCAGGATCTCAAGTACCACGTTTTGCGGGAGTTCACGAACGGTCGCGTGCCGGCCGCTCCTAGCGGACAGGGTGCCTACGATGCCGACCTGGCCGCGACGCTCTGTGCTTGCGACTCCGCGATTGATGGGGCGGTTTCGTTGCTGCGTCCGGCCCGCAGGGTGGCGTTGATCGGCGTCGGCGCCTCACGCGGCGTCGCGCTCATCGCCGCCGACATTCTCTTCACGCTTCATCGCCAGGCCCTGGTGCTTCTGGATGACCAGATGACCGCCTTCGCCTTTACTCCGCCCCGCGGCGTCGTCTTGATGGCCATCTCTCATTCAGGTGAGACCCAGATGGTCCTACGCGTGGTCGAGGAGGCCGGGAATCTCGGTATCCCCACCATCGGCCTGAGCAATGAGCCCGCCAGCGAGCTGGGGCGCGCCGTCGATGTCCTTCTGGCCACGCAGGCCGTCGAGAAAGCCTCCGGCAGCTATGCCATCGCTCCCCGCATCTGCCAGCTCGCTCTGCTGGATCTGCTCTTTGCGCAGCTCCAGAGCACAACTCTGCCCGCACGCTCCGGCGAGGTGACGGCATGATCGCCCGGCCCTCCATCCGGCTTCTTTCCGAGGACCAGGTTCGGTCGATCCATGACACGTCCCTCCAACTGCTTGGCAAGGTCGGCGTCCGGGTTCACCATGAGACGGTTCTTCGTCGCCTGGCCGACGCGGGCGCTATGGTAGATGCAAAAGGCGTCGCCCGTTTCCCGGAATCCATAGTGATGCACGCACTCTCACTCGTGCCCAGGCAGTACACGCTCCACGGCCGAGACGCCCAGCGCGTCGCCCGCTTCGGCGTTGGGGATCTGAACCTCATGTCGTCACCGGGTCAGGCCGCATGGATCGATCAGCAAACCAGCCGCTCGCGTCCCGCAACCGTCGCGGATGCCCGCTCGGCGATCTTACTCGGCGAGGCGCTTCCCAATATCACCATCGTCGGCGCCATGGCCCAGCCCGCAGAGCTTCCGCCGCATTCCCGTGCGGCCTGGCTCGCAGCCGAATTGGTTAAGGGCGCTGCCAAGCCTACCCGCTGCTGGGTGCAGAACCTCGCGGAGGCCCGGGCCGTCCTGGAGATCTACCGCACCGTGGCCGGCGGTGCAGAAGCCCTGCGTCGACGGCCCATGACCGAGGCGTTCCTCGGGCCGATCAGTCCTCTCCAGATGCCCAGGGATGCCCTCGACACGGTCATCGAGTTCGTCGTGGCCGGCCAGCCGATCACCATCGGGTCTATGGTCATGGCCTGCGGGACCGCCCCGGCTACGCTGGCCGGTGCGGTGGCCCAGGATAACGCGGAGATCCTCGCCGGCATCGTAATCACCCAGACCCTGGGGCCCGGGACTCCCATCCTCTACGGCGGGATTCCTCATATACTCGACCCGCGCACCACCGCCTGCTCCTTCGGCTCGCCGGAGCAGGGACTGACGGCGATCGCCATGACGCAGTTGGGCCGCTCCTACGGACTGCCTGTCTACGTGAATGTGGGCCTGACGGACTCTTGCCATCTGGATCTTCAGGCGGGTATTGAAAAGGCAGCCACTCTCGTTCAGGGGGCCTTGGCGGGCGCGGATCTCTTCGGCCACGCGGGCATCTGCGGCGCCGACCATGGCGCTTCGCTCCTCTCGCTGGCCACCGACGATCAGGTGATGCAGTACGTTCGACGTGTGGTCCGCGGCTTCGATGTGACGCCTTGCACCCTTGCCACTGGGATAATCGCAGGGGTCGGCCCGGGCGGAAATTTCCTTGCCGAAGAGCATACGGCCGCGAATTTCCGCAACGAGATCTGGCTTTGCGATTCGCTCTGGTCCCGCTCTGTGGCCGGAACCGGCGACGACAGTTCCATGGCGCAGCGGCTCTCCGACCGGGTTATGCAGATACTGGCGGACCAGACGCCGACCCCCATGGACCCGGCCATAGCCAAAGAGCTCGATCGCATTGTACGTGCCGCCGGAGACGGCGCGTTTGGATCATGAGTATTATCGAGAAGGAATGGGCAGATGCTCCATGACAACAAACGGCTGGGTGTATTCGCCATGGTTGTGCTGACCCTGGGTTGCGCGACGCGCCCCGGCGCTACGGAACAGCCTCAGCCCTCGGCTATCGATGACGAAAGCGGTTTCATCCTGCTGTTTGCCTCCGATGCTCTCCAGCAGTGGAAGCAGTGCGGTCCCGGCCGCTTCGTCGTGAAGGACGGCGTCGCCACCAGCGAAGGCGGCATGGGACTCTGGTGGTATTCCGGCCGGCAATTCGAGAACTTCGTCCTCCGCGGGGAATTCGTGCAGGAGCAGGAGATCGCCGATTCCGGCGTGTTTCTTCGTTTCCCCGACCCCAACAATGACCCGTGGGAGGCTGTCCACAAAGGACACGAGATGGAAATTGGCGACCCCGAACCCAATGATCCCACATGGCGGACGGGCTCGATCTATCCGTTCTGTGCGTCCAGCAAGGCCAACACGAAGCCCATCGGACAGTGGAATCGGTACGAGATCGCCTGCCGTGGCCACGTCTACACGGTC
>CALMMH010000560.1 GCA_937868145.1 uncultured Phycisphaerales bacterium | reverse complement strand
GCAGATCCGGCCGCATGGCTTGGCCTTAGTCCCCATGCAGAGGCACTCCCACATTGCATTGCCGTTGCGCCGCTCGGTGCTGGCCGCTTTGACGATGAGGCGCCCGACCTCTCGGCCGAGCAGATTGGCGATTGGCTTGCTCATCGCCGGTCGCCCTTTCGAGTTAGCTCATGCCAAAGGGCATGCCCAGCCTGGACCCACGTCCGCCCGCACTCGCATTCCCACACTGCACCGGTGCGAATGAAAATTGACCGCCAGAAGCCTGGGTAATCGCAGACGATATGCCTCACGCTCCACGGGACAAGGCGACTTTTGCGTCGCTCGGCGGGGTGGTCCGTGGACACGTTGGCAGGTGTTCGGTATGCGGTCATTGGTGCCACCCTTTGGGTGGGATGACCATCTGCGCTGCTCGCTCGCCATCGGGCCCCTGGTTCCATAAGCCGACCAGGGCCGACTGGATGGCTCGGTAGGCCAATGACTGGCGCCCGTTGCGGACGTCAATAACGCGTTCCGGCTTCGGCGGCTCGACGTAGCCCGCTTCCCTTGCGGCCTTCCGCCGCTTCGCCTCACCCATCGTACCATTCTCCCCTGCGGAGCAATTCCGCCGCTTCCCTGAGCGCGATCGCCTCGCGAGTGTGCACCCCTCCGGCACGGAGCATCGCCTCCGCTCGCGATTCGAGAAGGCGACAAATCCGGCCGCGCTCGTGGGCGCACCCGCGATTGAAGCGGTCAATCCCACAATTGCCACATTCGCGCTCACCCACGGGTCACCTGCTTCCGCTTTGCGACGCGCTTCGGTGTAGCTGCGCGCAGCTCTTCGCGTACGATCATCCGAATCGCGGCCAGCAGGAGCCTACCAGCACGCGCGGCGGCGAGCGGGCTCGGGTCTGTGGCGTCTTCCGACACTGCGCGAACGAACGCGGATTCGCTATCACTGCTCACGAGGCGGCCTCCTGTTGTATCCAAGGATCGGATTGTCACTCCCGAGCACGGTCCGAGCGATATCGACGGACACGCCGCAATGCGAAGCGGCGGCTTTGATGTCGCTGCCGGCGGCGATCGCCGCGGTGAGTCCGGCGCGAAGGTCACGCTCTGTCACGCCGCGCGGGAGGTGGACGCGCATCGGCTTGCGGCGCGGGTCTCCACTGTAGCGAGTCGAGAGCATCCGGTCCGGCGGCGGCGAACTCTCCGGCGCTTCGGCGATGAACGCGAAGCGATCCTGATTCAGCAGGGCCCGCACGAAAAGGTTCTGCGCCGGGATCCGCGTACGGCCCCCATCCTCCGACCAACGGCCTACCCAGTGGCCCCACACGCGGTGCTGACCGAGCTTCTTCTCTGGGTCGACCTTGGAGACCACGAAGCGGCGCCACTCGCCGCTGGGGTCCTTCCTGGCCCACGTTTGGCCCGCGCGTATCGTGTCCGGTTTCGGCAATGCTTCCATGTCACTCTCCGTCGAAGATCAGAACGGAATGTCGTTGAGCTCGTCGAATAGCTTCTGAATTCGGGCGGCGACCAGCTTCATCACCTCGGCCCCGGCCCGGCGCTTCGCCTCTTCGACCCCGGCACCGAAGTCGTAGCCGCGCGGCTGCTTGGCGGCATTGTCGATCTTGATGGCCTCCAGCTGAAGATAGTCGCGCAGGTCGGCGAGGCCCTTCACGTACGCGCCGGTCTCTTTGCGAGCCTTCGAGACTTCGGCGCGCAAGTCGTGGATGCGTCCGATCATCAAATCGGCGCGCGGCTCCGTCCCGAGTGCGTGGGACACCTCGGCCAGCGCTTCCTCGGCACTCTGCACCGCGCACACTTCGTTCTCGACGTAGAGAATCAGGTACCGAGTGCCACAGGGCGATCCCTTGGCCAGGCGCTCTGCCTCGGCGCGAGCGCTGGCCTCCGTCGTGTGCTTGTACTCTGCATGCGTCGAACCGACTCGCCAGACAAGCCAATAGGGACAATCCTCGTTCACGCGGCGAAATTCGGGGATACTCATTGGCGGCCAGCCGCCCAATAGTCGGCGCCGAGCTTCATGTTGGCGGGCGGCTCCTCGAGTCTCTCTTCCGGTTCCGCTCTCTTGGATTCCATCGCTTGGTCGAGCGCCGGCGTTGCGAGCGGGTTGCCAGGCGCCTTCGCCTTCTTCCCCTTCGTGGCGTCGGGCGTGTGCGGAAGCTCGCCATCCTTCGTCGCCTTGCCGAGTAGCTCCGATTCGAGCGCGGACGGCGCCGCATTGGCGGACGAGACTGGCGGGAATGCCGCGTCTATCGTCATGTCGCCGTTTTTGATGGCCGTCCCCAGGCCTATGAGGATCTCGAGGTCCTCCAGGCCGATATCCTCGATCCCAACCTTTCCGATGCGCGCGAACACGCGATCCGGCGGCACCCCGATCTTCGTGAGCCGGACGAGCAAATCCTGGCGCTTCGCTGCGAGCGTCTTCGCGTCTCCTACGGCGACATGGCGCGCGCGCTCGTAAATCTTGTTGATGTAGCTCCGCGGGATGACGCGAAACACCGCGTTCCGTAGCGCGATTGAGCCGGCTGCATTGCCAGTGTTCGTAATTCCGTCCGCATTGTAACGGCGGTTCTTCTTGTCGGTGATCCGGCGCCGAGTCTCGACGGTGACGCGCAAATTCTTTTCGAGGTCCCACGCGACCCCCTGAGCAACGATCTCGGTCTCCTCTGCGCCAACCACGCGCGAGGCTGCATGAAAGTTGCCATAGGCTGACATCGCGATCTCAGCGAGACGGACGCTCGGCCCAGCGATCGTCTTTCCGCCGCGCGGAACTGCGTAAAGGCAGGATTCGGCGATGTCCTGATCCATCGTCGCGAGCGTCATCGCCTCTTTTAGGAAGCGCTCGATCGAGCGAGGGTATTTGTGCGCGGCGGCGAGCTGCGCCTCTACCTCGCTCCGATTGAGCTCGGCGACAGCCGAACCCTGAACGAGCGCGGTCTCGTCGTCCTCTCCGTCGAATACTTCCGAGCCATCGGCGGCTTTCATTTCTCGACCTCCACTCCAGGGCCAAAGGAAGAGCCGTCGCCGTCGCCGTCGCCGTCGCCGTCGCCGTCGCCGTAGCCGGAGCCGTCGCCGTAGCCGGAGCCGTCGCCGTAGCCGGAGCCGTCGCCGGAGCCGTAGCCGTCGCCGTCGCCGTAGCCGTAGCCGGAGCCGTCGCCGTAGCCGGAGCCGTCGCCGTCGCCGGAGCCGTAGCCGTAGCCGTCGCCGTCGCCGGAGCCGTAGCCGTAGCCGGAGCCGTCGCCGTCGCCGGAGCCGTAGCCGTAGCCGGAGCCGTCGCCGTAGCCGTAGCCGGAGCCGTAGCCGGAGCCGTCGCCGTAGCCGTAGCCGGAGCCGTCGCCGGAGCCGTAGCCGTCCGGGATCGTTCCGCGGATCACTTTGACCATTTGATGGCCTCCCACGCGGCAACGGCAGCCGCAGAGCATTCCATCACGCACGTGATCTCCTCACGGATCGTGATGTTCGCTCGAGCCCCCACCTTCGATCCATCCTTCGGACCGGTCTCGGCGAGTTCCCATACTCCTTCAGAGCACTTCCACCAGAATGCGTTCCGTGCACCACGCAAGCGCAACGGTTTCGCATCCGGGTTCTTCGTGTACCCAAAAATCACCGCTCGACTTTTCGTGCAAACGACCACTGCGCGCTCCACGCCATCCACTGGATCGGGGCTCGTTTCTGATGGCGCCGAAAGCGAGCCGGCGAGCCGCGTAATCTCGCGCAATTGTCCAATCGTCAAATCCTCGATATTGATCGACATCGAATTCTCCCTACGCCCACGGGGGCAACGACAATTTCTGAATCTTTTGCGGGTAGCCTGGCCAAATACCGGACGCCACGCACTGGCCCATCACGTCGAGCCCATCACGCACAATCTCGTCCCCGCGCGCCACGGCGACGACGTCGAGCTGATAGACGGCAACCGCAAACGGCGGCTCCTTCTCGACGCACACAAAGATAAAATACCGTAGCGGCTTCCCCAAAGCTCTGAAGCCCTCCGAGTATAGCGCCTGCTGGACGTGATAGCGATACGAATAGACCGACTTCGAGAACATTTCTGAACGGGCGTCGGCGGTCGTCTTGAGTTCGGTGCAGATGGCGGCGGCCTCGTTCCAGTAGTCCGCGCGCACTTTGCATTCCACGCCGCTCTCCTCGTCGCGCCAGCGGAGCGTTACCTCGGGAGTCCCTCCCTCGAGTAGCGGCGCGGCGAGCGGGTGATCGTGGATACTTCTCGCCATTCCGCGGATTGCCTTGTCGTCGGCCTCGCTCAGGACGATCCGCCCTTCGTTCGCCAGCCTCCACGCCGCGGTTTTGTCCTTCGCTTCCTTGTACCGGCCGTCGCCGAAGTCCGGTTTGACTGCGTAGATCCGCTCGAAGCGTGCCGGCTCGAGTGTGGCGCAGTGGAATGCTGCACCGATGAAGAGCGCGCGGCTCTGCTCCTCGGTGGTGGTCGTATCTTCCGCCCACGCTTTGACGTGAGATGGGGAGCTTTGGAGGACGTCCAGGCACGACTTCGAGGCCATCCCGAGCTCGCGAGTGTGATAGTCCTCGGCGGGATAGTCGGGATAGAAGCCGGGGGCCAGTTCGGACGGCTTCAAGCCTTCTCCCAAGAGAGGAGACTGTCGCGGTTTGCGACGCCGAGACGCTCACTCGGCTCCGGCAGGTCGCACTCAACGAGATCGCTCGGCGCGATGCCGAACACGTCGCGTTCGAACGAAACGAAATTGAACTTCGCGCGCACGGCAACCCGCACGGTCACGGGGCCATTGTCATTCTCGCCGAAGGCCTGAATCGTCACCCTTTGGTCCGTGCCTGTGAGGCGATATAGCTTCCAGGGGAAGAACTGCTCGGCGACGAGCCGCACGCCTTCCGGCCGCTCAGCCACCCATGCTGCCCAATCGCTGACTTGTTGCTGCGTCGGCTCGTACCAGTTCGCCATTCTCGTCTTCTTTCTGCGCGCTCTTTTCGCGCGCGTCGTCGTCCCCTACCGTGAACCATCGGCGCGTCACTGGCTCGCCGAAGGCCTCTCGAAAATCCAGGTCTAGCCCCTCAGTCACTCGTCCTCGCTGACGCCCAAACGAAGCATGTCATCAATTCGATTGGCGACGTCCGCCGGGCGCGGGCCACACTCGTAGTCGGTTTCATCGTAACTGTCAGGGCTGAACAGGTACTCACTATCAGAAAGGTCAATTCCGAAGAACGCCGCGCCAGCGTGGAACCCGATGCTAGTGCTAAGTCCATCCGTGAATGCGGGAGCCGCACACGACCATCGCAACCCAAGGCGCTGGAATTCCGGTAGCAGCGCCGAGAGCCCCAACGCGCAGCAAGTGGTCCCACACTCTTCCTTGTCCGGAAGCGAATATAGTGGCCTGCCCTCCCGTGCGGCCCAGAAATCCATGTTGAATTTGTCCGAACTCCATTCGAGAAGCGCATCGCGGAGAATGGTCAATCGGCGTCGTGACTCGGCGGTGAGCTTCATTCGTGTCCCCTTTCGGATCGGTGGGCAAGCATGCGTTTGGGCAACCGCGGCATGACGGGAACGGGCGGCGGATTGAAGACGAATCGGGCGGGGTCGCCAGGCTTCGCGAGTAGGCGGTCAACGCGGCGAGCCGTAGCGTCCTGCCTAAACGCGGCGGCCAGGGCCCGGCCGAACCAAGCATCAACGTCCCACGGCGGCGGAATCGGTCGCGGCTTCATTTGGACACCTCGCCATAGCCCTCGTGGCCCCCTTGTTCGAGGCACCCGGCCACGCTTTGCAATGCTTGCGTGAATGCCTCCGGATGCTCGCCCTTCATCTCCGATCGGTCGTTCGCCCACCCCTTCAGGAATCCGATCGCGTCGGCGCGCTCCATTTGCCACGTGCGCCGATTCGCCTCGCGAAGCGCTGCGATCTCGGCCT
>CALMMH010000559.1 GCA_937868145.1 uncultured Phycisphaerales bacterium | reverse complement strand
GGCGCCCGCCACGGTGGAGTGTGACCGGAATAGAGTGGCGGCGGACAAGGAAATGCATCGATTACATTCCCTGTGCATGGAGAGGGCGCCACGGCCAAACTTCGTTTGGCTGTGCTCCGAGGAAGAACCGGACCGCTCAAGATCCACAGCCAAACAAGTTTGGCCGTGGCACCCAGGATCTCCGGCACCGGTCTGGCATGCTGCGCTGCTGACGCTTGCACGGACATCGCCCGGCGGGTACCCTGATGCGAGTGAAGACACGGTTTCTGTTGGCCTTGCGTATGGAGGTGCGTTGTATGACACGTCGATTCACGATGAGGTGGGTTGTCCTGGGGCTGTCCGTTCTGACGTCCGCGGCCGCTGTTGAAGCCGGCGTGGCTCGTCTTGCGAGCGAGGCTCTCGTCGTCGAGGTCGATGGGCAGACGGGCGGCTGGAGGCTGCTGGACAAACGCTCCGGCGTGCGGTGGCCGTCCGAGGGAATGGCGAGCGTCGGCGATGCAGCCTGGCTGCAAGGGGGCTTGAGCCAGACCGAAGGCGGCGAGAACTCCATTCGCCTGGCCGGCAAGAGCGGCGGGGCGGTCGTCTTTTCGCTCATCGAGGGCGGCGCCGCGTTGGAACTTCGCTACGAGAAGCTCGGCGATGAGACGATCCGCGTCCTGGGCGACGCACTGGCCGTTACAGGCGAAGGCTATGCGATCGTCCCCAGCCGGGAAGGGCTCTTGATCCCGGCCAAGAGCGACAAGGCGTTCAAACGCGAGTTCGGCACGTCGGAGTACGAAGGCTGCCACATGAACATGCTCGGCTTCGTGAAGGACGGCTCGGCCCTGATCGCGATGTGGGACGACGCGTACGTCTTTCCCGCCATCGAGCGGACCGTCTCCGGCGGACAGAAGCTCGTGACAACTTTCGAGCTTCGCGGCGGCGCGAATGCCGTGCGTCTGACGCCGCTCGGCAAGGGCGACTGGAATACGATCGCTCGTCAGTACCGCAAGCTCGCGGAGGAGAAGGGGCTGGCCGTGACGCTCAAGGAGAAGATCCGGCGAGACCCGCACGTCGAGAGGATGCTCGGTGCGTCGAACGCCAAGCTCTGGACGTGCCTGGAACGCACAATGAACGAAGAGAGCACGGCCGAGGAGTCCGCGAAGGTGCACTGGACGTTCGACGAGGCCGCCCGCGTCGCGGAGCACCTGCGGAACGACCTGAAGATCGAGCGATGCTTCTTCATGGTCGGTGGCTGGACGGAAGGGGGCTACGACGTTCGGCACCCGGACAACCTGCCGGCCAATCCGGAGTGCGGCGGCAACGAGGCCCTCGCGGACGCCGTCGGGCGGATTCAGAGGCTCGGCTACGTCGGCTGCCTGCACGACAACGTCCAGGACATGTACCGCGACGCCAAGAGCTGGGACCCGAACTGCATCGAGAAGAGGTCGGACGGCTCGCTCATCGTGGGCGGTCGGTGGAACGGCGGCCGGGCGTACATGGTTTGCGCCCCCAAGCAGTTGGAGCTGGCCCAGCGGGTCCAGAATCTGGGGGCCATCCGCGACCTGTTCAAGCCGTGGAGCTACTTCATCGACACGACCTACGCGGTGGGCCCGCGGGAGTGTCACGACCCAAGCCACCCGATCGGCCGCAACGAGGACATCGCTTGGAAGATCCGCCTGAGCGACTACTCGCGGAACGTCTTCGGCATCTTCGGCAGCGAGTGCGGCCGCGAGTGGGCTTTGCCGCACAGCGACTTCTTCGAAGGCCTCGTCGGCGTCAGCGGGCATTACTATCATCAGCTCAAGCCGGAGGACTTGGACGCCCAGGTGATCCCATTCTTCGAGATGGTCTACCACGACTGCCAGATCGCCTATGGCAAGTACGGCTACCGGGCCGAGGAGGCCGGGGAGTACGTCGCTCACCACGTCCTCTGCGCCCGCCCGCTTCACTACCACAGCTTCCCGGATCACCTCTACTGGCAGGCTGGCCCCAAGCCGAACGGGCAGAAGGATGCCCAAAGCGCATACACCCGCAGCGACAACGGCTGGGCGGAAGGCCTGCATCCGTACGATGTCTTCGTGAAAAACACCCACGAGGTCCTGGGCCCGCTGCACTATGTCACCGCCCTCGACCGGCTCACCGCCTTCGAGTATCTCACGGACGACCGCACGGTCCGGCGGGCCGTCTACGGCGAAGGGGGCGGGGCGACGACAGTCACGGTCAATTTCGGCCAAGCGGACGCGGAGGTCGTCTCGCAGGCCGGAGGCCGCACGGTCCTGCCGCCGTGGGGTTTCCTCGTGGAGGGACCGCGCTTCGTCGCCTTCCACGCCCGCTTCTGGAACGGCCAGGACTACGGCGACGGAGCCCTCTTCACGCTCCAGCCGACGGATGACAAACCGCTGAACGACTCCGCCACCATCCGCGTCTTCCACGCCTTCGGCCCGACGACGTTCCCCTGGCGAGGCACGGCCCATGAGATCAAACGGGAAGAGACGATCCCGATGTAGGGGCCACAGCGAACCTGTGCTTCGATCAGGTCTGAAGCGAAGCCTCGACGGCGCCGACGAGAAGGGGATTGGACGGGGTGTGTACGAAGCAAAGCGGCTGATGGGACTCGAACCCACAACATCTACCTTGGGAAGGTAGCACTCTACCATTGAGCTACAGCCGCATAGCCGATGCCCAACACAGGGATTGTAGGGCCCGCCCTGCGGCCTGTCAACCCCAAAAAACTGCCGATGGACCTTCGAAATCGGCGCCTCGGGCGGTATACTGGTGGTAAGATGGGCAATCACGCCCCGACTCAAGGAGTGTCGATCATGAGGTTTCGCGTTGCCGCCGTCTGGATGCTGGTCGGAGTTGTCGCTGCGTGCGGTCGGGCCCAGGTCCGGCCGGGAGTGGAGGTCAACACTGAACTCCCGTTCCATCGCGGCGTCAATCTCACCGGTTGGTTCCAGGCCGGCAGCGCCCGCGAGATCCAGTTCACCAGGTTCACCCGCCAGGACCTCGTCGACATCCAGAGCCTGGGCTGCGACGTGATCCGCTTGCCGATCAACCTGCACTTCATGACCGACGGCGAGCCGAACTACACGCTCGATCCGCTGTTCCTGCGATTCCTCGATCAGGTCGTCGACTGGTGCGAGGAGCTGGAGCTGCACCTGATCCTCGACAATCACACGTTCGACGTCGACGCCGACACCGATCCGAATATCGGCGAGGTTCTCGTGCCGGTCTGGACCCAGATGGCCGAGCACTACAGGGACCGCTCGGAGCGCCTTTACTACGAAGTGCTCAACGAGCCGCACGGGATCACCGACGCCCAGTGGGGCCGGATACAGGAGGGGGTCATCCTCGCCATTCGCAA
>CALMMH010000558.1 GCA_937868145.1 uncultured Phycisphaerales bacterium | reverse complement strand
GAATTGATCGAGACACCCGTGTGCCGACGGAACCGCAAGAACGGTCATGCACCCGGGTCCGGGGTTTGCCCGTGATTCCGCTTGCGAACCGCCGGGGTTGCCGGATAATAGATGGGCTCATGGACGCCCTCCGGGGGCCAGGCAAGGAGAACGAATGAACCGATTCAAGCGGGCGGCGCTCTGGGCCGTCCTGGCTGCGATTATCCTGTTGACCGTGCTGTCGATCTATGGCGCCTTCATCGGAGCGGATCGGGCACAGGCCTTTTTCACTTCCGTGCCGCTGGCGGTGTATTGGTTGGCCACGGTCGCCCTGCTGATTGTGGGCTTTGTCCTGTTTCGCCGGTTGCTGCGGGTGCCCTCCCTATTGCTGCTGCACCTGGGTTGCATCCTCGTCGTGTTGGGCATGATGTGGGGCTCCAAAGGCGGCCACGCCCTCCAGAAGCGGTTCTTCGGCATCGACACGATCCCCATGGGCGAGTTGTGGCTCTATGAGAACGTGGACGAGAACCGCGTTTTCGACGCCGACGCCAACAGCGTTCGCGAACTGCCGTTCTTCGTCCGGCTCAACGACTTCCGCATCGAGTACTATGAGCTGGGCCAACTCTCCATCTGGAGCCGCGACGGACGAAGCTGGCGAATGCCCGCCGAGGCGGGACAAAGCCTGTCGTTGGGAGAGGATTTGGGCACCGTCAGCATTCGCCGCGTTTTCGAGAACTTCAGAATCGACATCAAGGCGGACGAGCCCGTGGCATACGACGAACCCGGCGGGTCCAATCCGGCCCTGGAAGTCACTGTCGAGAAGCCGGGGACCAAACCGGGCAAACGATATGTCTTCGAACGCCGGCCGGGGCATGCGAATGCGAACGATCCGCTGGTCCTGGACTACCACAGGAGCATCAGGGACTACGTCAGCGAACTAGAGATCGTCAAGGACGGCCAGGTCGTCACGGCCAAGAACATCGAGGTTAATCACCCGCTGTACTACGGGGGCTATCACATCTATCAGAACAAGCCCGGCGGCCAGGACGAGTACGGCACATTCACCGGCCTGCTGGTCGTCTCGGCATCCGGCTTGAACGCGGTTTACGGCGGCTACGTGTTGCTGATCGGCGGGATTGTCTGGCACTTCTGGGGCCGGCGGGTCCTGGACCGACTCAAGATTCAGCGTGCGGCTCCTGAAGGTTCTCAATAAAGGCTCCTATGGAAATCAAGTACACCATTCAGGGTTTGCTCATCTACGCGACCATCGCGACGTATCTGCTGGCGTTCGTCGCGACAATCGCACGACGCAGCCGGACGGGTCATGCGCTCTTCCTCTGCGGCTTCGTCCTGGCGACGATCGCGGTCATCTATCGCTGGATTCACGTCCAACATGTGCCACTGCAGAATCTCTTCGAGGTCTTTCTGTTCCTCGGAGCGGCGTGCTATCCGATCTCCTGGTTCAGCCGGCGCGTTCTGCGGATCGGCGGCCAGTGGGCGGACATGCTGATCGGAGTGATCGTGCTCTTCCCGGCGGGTTTCATCTTCAACGCCGAGCCGATGCAGCTTCCGCCGGCGTTGCAGAGTCCCCTGTTCGCCCCGCACGTGGCGGTTTACATGTTTTCTTACGTCTTCATGCTCAAGGCCGCGTTTCAGGCCGGCGAGCAACTGCTCAACAAGAGACCTCGCATCGAACAGACGCTGATCCCGCCGGAGCAGGCGACCTATGAGCTGATCGCCATCGGTTTTCCCCTGCTGACGCTGGGCTTGGTGCTCGGCAGTTGGTGGGGCAAGCTGGCCTGGGGTCGCTCCTGGGGCTGGGACCCGAAGGAACTCTGGTCGCTGGCCTCCTGGCTGCTGTACGTCGGGTATTTCCACTGGCGATACATGTTCGGCACGCGTCGGCCTCGTCTGAACAGCGTGTGGGCGATCGCAGGTATGGCCGCGATCATCATCACCCTCTTGTGGGTGAACCTGTCGAGAATCTTCGCGGGCCTGCATAGCTACGCAAGCTGAGAACCCTCGGAGGGCGGATATGAATCGTCGCGACTTCATCAAGACGAGCCTCGGCGTCGGCATCTGCGGCGTGGCGGCCGCATCGAGACCGTCCATCGCCGGCGGTTCGGCGGCTCGCCGGCCCAATATCCTTTGGATCACGATGGACGACGCCCGGGCCGACACGTTGGGGTGCTATGGGCGAAACTGGGTGAGAACGCCGCACATGGACGCCCTCGCGGCCGCCGGCGTTCGTTTCGAGACGGCCATCGTGCAGAACCCCGTGTGCGTACCCTCCCGCGGGTCGATGAAGTCGGGGCACTATCCGCACACCTTCAACTCGATGGAGATGGGCAAGCCCGCCGACGTGACGCCCGCGTACGCAAGCCGGGCCCATGAGGTCCCCAACCTGCTGACCGCCTGGACCCGGGTCGGCATGCCCCCCGTCAACGTCGGCAAGACGCACGCCTACACGCGGGACTGGGGCCGCCAGCAGGACGTGCCGGCCGACTTCGACGTTTGTGGCCGACCGCGGGACGCACAGCTCGCCGCGAGGCTCAAAGACACCGGCTGCACGTACCCGGCTGTCGTGACAAAGACCCACGGCTGGGCCATCGGAGGCGTCGTGCCGCTGGAGCCGCAGGAGACCACCACCGGCAGAATCGGCGACTTGGCGGTGGAAACGCTCAGCGGCCTTGTCAAGAAGGACGAACCGTTCTTCCTGCGGGTCTCGTTCCACGCACCCCACGTGGCCTGCCATGTGCCGGCGTCGCATTTCATCGACCCGGCGAAGATCGACCTGCCCCTGCCGAGCGAAGAGGAACTCGCTGGCAAGCCGCGATTTGAACGGGAACAGTTGCGCGTCTACGCCGGCGGCTTGGACCTGACGCCCGAGCAGATCGGCATCGCCCGCGGCACGTACTACGGCATGGTCTCGCTCGTCGACGATCAGGTGGGCCGCCTCGTGGACTGCCTCCGCAAGGCGGGCCTCCTCGACAGCACGATCGTCGCGATCAACTCCGACCAGGGCTGGCAGTTGGGCGAGCATGGGCTCTGGAAGAAGCGAGTCCTCTACGACGACAACGTCAAGGCCCCTTTGGTGCTCAGTTGCCCCGCCCGGCTGCCGAAGGGCAAGGTGGTCGCCGAACCGGTGGAGATGATCGACTTCGTGCCGACCCTGATGGACCTGAGCGGCCTGGACGTGCCGGACTCGATCCCCGGCCGGAGTCTGATGCCCCTGATCCGCGGCGAGGTCACACGGTGGCGGGAGGCCTGCTTCTGCGAGATCGACCACAGCCTGTCCATGTACGACGAGCTGCGGCAGCACAGCGGCCGGCGGGTCATGGCCCGCACGAAGGAATGGAAGCTGATCTGGTTCATGGATGAGCGTGTGGCGGACAAGGACGGGGCCCTGTACAATCTCAAGAAAGACCCGGATGAGAGAATCAACCTTTACGGCCGGCCCGAGCACGCCGGCGTGATCGAGTACCTCGAACGGCTCGGCCTCGAATGGGATCGAGCGACATAAGGACGAAGTGGGACAGATCCAATAAGGGAGGTAGCAAACCCATGATGAACCTGAGACGAGTCTGGTGTGTGGGCCTGATCCTGGCGATGTGCAATTCGCTGGTTCTCGCGGTCACGATTTCGAAGGATGGACAGGCGAAGGCGGTCATCGT
>CALMMH010000557.1 GCA_937868145.1 uncultured Phycisphaerales bacterium | reverse complement strand
TCAAGGTGGCGAACCTCGACATCACCGGCGCCGTCGTAGACGCGGAGGACAAACCCGTCGTCGGCGCCAACGTCTCTTGTTACGGCCGTGGGCAACCCTCCCAGCGGCAGGTCAAGACGGACGCCCAGGGCCGGTTTGTGATTCGGGGCGTCTGTGCCGGTGCGGCCCGCATCCAGGCGAGCACTGTGGACCCGGCAAACCGATTGTTCGGCCAGGTCGAGACCGAAGGCGGCGCGACCGACGTCAAGATCGTGGTCAGCCCCAGGGGGACCGCCGGACGGTACGTGCCGGCCAAGACGCCGTCTCTGGTCGGCAAGCCTCTGCCTTCGTTGGCCGACGTGGGATTCGAATCGGCTGCGGATGTGACGAAAGATCAGGCGATCCTGCTGTGCTTCTTCGACATGAACCAGCGGCCCTCGCGCAACGCGGTTTTGCAGTTGGCCAAACGAGCGGACGAGCTCAAGCAAAAAGGCGTGATGCTGATCGCTATGCAGGCGGCCGACGTCGATGCGGTCGCTTTGGAGCAATGGGTCAAGGACCAGGGCCTTGCGATCCCGATCGGATCGATCAAGACCGATGTCAAGAAGACGACCTCCGCCTGGGGCGTGCAGTCCCTGCCCTGGCTGGTTCTGACCGACGCCCAACACATCGTTCGCGCGGAGGGATTCGCCGTAAATGAAGTCGATGACAAGATCGCAACCGTGAAGTGACGAGGATCGCTGATGCTTGACGTTGCGGAATCACGCGTCTGTGCGATTGTGTTGCTCGCCGGCATCCTCATCATTCCGCCGCTCTCAGCCACAAGGGGCGGAACCCGGATGCGGGTGCTCCATTTTCCAGTGGATCGTTCTCTGGGCGTGGTGTCCGTCGCGGATTGGCGGGTCCTGGAGACTCGCGACGACGCTCGATGGCAGGCTCTCGGCGAGGCCGTGGGCGAGGTGTCCATTCCGGGGGGAAAGGCCGTGAAATTGGACCTGAGGCGCGATGAAGGCAAGGATCTCTCGCCGTTGGCGGCCCTGGAGCCGAACGACTTGCAAGTGCTCTCCTGCGAATCCGTCGAACTGGTCGACGACGATCTCAGACACATCGCCCATCTGACCAGTCTGCGGGATATCGATCTTGGCGGCACAGCGATTCATGGGACCGGACTCAAGCATCTGGCGGGTCTGAGACTCCTGAAGCGCCTCTGGCTCAGCGAAACGCAGGTGGGAGACACCGATTTGGCTTGTCTCGTGAATCTTCCGTCGTTGCGCGGGCTCGGCCTGTCGCGGACGCCGACCAGCGACGCGGGAATGGTCCACGTGGGAAAGATGACCGCTCTGGAATCGCTGGATCTCAGCGCAGGGGTTGGCGATGAGGGGCTTGGCCATCTGCGGGCTCTCGTGAACCTGCGGTGGCTGTCTGCCGGGAATTCCGGCGTGACGGATGAAGGCCTGGCGCATCTGGAGGGGATGACCCGGCTGGAATACCTCAACCTGAACAACGCTCAAATCAGCGATGCGGGACTTATTCATCTGAAGTCGATGGCGGAACTCAGAGATCTGTCCCTGTATGGGACCGGCAT
>CALMMH010000556.1 GCA_937868145.1 uncultured Phycisphaerales bacterium | reverse complement strand
TCCACGGGCCCCGACCGGGATCGAGACCGTTTTGACGTTGGTGCCGGCCTTGAGCTCCACCGGCACCGCAACTTCCGGCGTCTCCGGCATCAGATCGACCGGCTTGCCGTTGAGAGTCAGCATCAGCCTGCCGCGAACGTCGCCGGTGCTGTCCAGGAGGAATCGCAAGGGAATCGTCTGACCGCTGCGAATCCGAGGCGGGGCCGCAATCCGCCGGAACAGCACCTCATTGTCGTACCGATATCGCAGCGGGAGGACGTCGATAGGAATTCGGTTGGCTGCGGCGGTCCGGGCCGCCTCTTTCAGATCGCCTTCGGTCTCATTGCCCTCGCTGGCCAGGACGATCCGCACCGCCGTGTCGGGCGGAGCAATCGCCATCGCCATCTGGATGCCGTCGGCCAGCCGGCTCTGCTGGCCGGTCAGAAGCGTGTTTCGCCGGCGAATCGCCATGTCGCTCGACGGCAGCATGGAAATGCTCGCGCTCTCGGCGACATCGACGACCGCGAGTTGATCCTGAGCGTCTTTGTGCGCAACTGCTTGGGAGAGATAATCGAGCGCCGCCTCCGCACGATCGGTCGGGATCGACTGGCTGCGGTCAAGGACCGCGATCACCGTGGTGCGACGGCTCTTCTGGACCAGCATCGGCTTGGCCAACAAAATCGCCAGCAGCAGCACGACCGCAACTCGAAGGATCACAGCCGCGATGCATCGGCCCCGGCCCACCGCCGCAAGGTTCCGTCCGGCCAGCCAGACCATCGGAACGATCACGATGCTCGCCAGGAGCCACCAGGGTTGACCGAGATAGAAGCCGTACGTGTTGCTCACTGCCGCACTCGAATGGGATTGATCCTCACAGGTCTTCCTTCCCGCAGAGCCGATCCGTCACGGCTTGGGGCCACTTTGCTCAAGCTGATTGAAGTACGTCTTGACCGCATCCTCGTACCGTCGCGGGATCTGATTCTCGCTGATGGCCTCGGCCGCGGTGGCTCGTCCCGCCTGGACCACCTCGGCAAAAGGCCGCTGGGCTTCGCCTTTGACCTGCGTATCTCTGAAGTACCAGCTCGCCACGGTCGTGCCGCCCTCGGCTCGACTCGGGGATTTCACCATCTTGTTCGCAGTCAGCGGGTCCGAGGTGATCATGTGTTGGTCGACCGTGTCCAAGCCGATTCCCTTTCCGCCGTACCCCCCGCCGGGACCGATGTCCCATTGCTCGCTCACGCCGGCGCCGAGTTGACCCATGAGATTGGCCATATCCGCAAGGCTTGCCTCGAGCATGAAAGCTTCCTGCTGGAGGGCGTCCAAGGAGCCCAACTCGTCGATGGCGCCGGTCAACCCCTCGGCCGAGAGGCTGCCGGTCGGGGAAACCGCTCCGCCCAGCGTCTGTCCCAAACTCGAGCACTGGGCGCACGCCGCCTGCCCGGCTTCGATCTTCTTCATAAGTTGGTCGACCGCCTGGGGACTGAGCCCCTGCTTCTGGAGCGCCTGCCGCAATTGCTCAGGAGTCGCCTGGGCAAGTTTCTTGTCGAGACCGAGCTTGGCGAGTTCTTCCTCGATCTGCTTCTTCTGCTCGGACAGCTTCTGAAGCTCCTTCGCCAGATCCTGCATCTGGGCGCCCAGTTCCTTGCGTTGCGCCTCCGGCATCGTCCCGGCGTTCAACTGGCTCTGCAACTGGGCGAGCATGTCCGCGGCCTGGGAGAAATCCCCCTTGGACAGAGCCATCCGAAGCTGCTGCGACAGCGAATTGGGAGACCCCTTCAACTGCTTGAGCATCTGCTGCATGGCGCCGGCCGCGGCGAGCTTCGAACTGGTCTGCATCTGTTTGATCTTGTCCGACAGATCGCCCAACGCCTTGATGGCCTCCCGCTTGACCTCTTTGGGTTCGGTCATTCGGCCGAGGTCGTCGAGTTTCTTCAGGTCTGCGACGAGATTCGGATCGCCCAGGGCCCGCACGGCGGCTTTGACTTGCTCGGTCGCCTTTTTGACCTGGGTCTGCGCCGTTTGAGCGGCCAGAGCCTTTTTCTGCTGGTCCTGTCGATCCTTGAGAAAACCCAGGAGATCCTGCTGGGGAATCAGAAACACGATCATGACCGCCGCGGTCCACGTGCCGGCTCCATACATCCAGCTTCGCGAAAACCGAATCGGGAAGTGACCCGCCAGGTTGGCGTACCGCACGATGTTCAGCGACTCGGCACGGGCCGCCCTGGCGAAGGGATCGTCGGATTGGGCCAGAGCCAGGGTCGTGCTGACCCGCTCGCTGAGTCCCAGCCGCTCATCCAGCAACAATGAGGCCTGCATTCGGGTCGGCAACTTGAGAAGCCAAAGAACCGCGATAGTGGCCGCGACGGCCCCGGAAAAGCCCCACAGGGACCACGTCGCGAGGATCTGGACCGCCAGGAGTCGCTCAGCCAGCACCGCCAAGGCAGCGACCACGCCGGCCGCCGCCAGGACCCTCCCTGCCTGGCGAAGGAACAGATTCACGCCGCAACGAATCCGCACGGTTTGGATCTTGGCCTGGAATACTTTTGGCAAGGACATTCCGTCTTATCCTAAATCCGTGTAAACCAATAAGTTACGCACTGTCGTCGCGGCTTGATCCTTTGCCGCCTACTTCTATGACGCAGTAGGAGATCAAACGTTACGGCACGAAACATACCAGCCGCATTATATGCTCGCTCTCCCGTGCGAGATATCCTTTTCGGGTTATATGCAGGATACTCTATCTAGGGGACACATCGTTCGTCTCGGAACAGGGGGACATAGAGAAGGCTCCTGCCGGAGCCAGAGAGGAATGCGCGGGAGAGGATTTGAACCTCCAAGCCCTTACGGGCACTACCACCTCAAAGTAGCGCGTCTGCCAGTTCCGCCACCCGCGCGATTACGCGAACCACTCCGCCGGCCGGTGTCGAAATCGCCGATTTCGACACTGATGCCTTACGGAGAGTTCAAAGTATCCTCGATAGTCGGCAAGTTGTCAACTATCATTCTTGCGATTCTCCTGCGAGAAGCGGGATTTCGAGATCGACTGCCAGAGAGAAACCTATCGGCCCCGCTCCTCGCTCCACAGGAAGATGTGAAGACGGTCACAAAATCGAAAACCCGTTTTCCGGCAAAGCTCCGCGACCATGGGGGACTTCGCAATCAGTTCATCGCGGGTGTGAGCCTGGGGCATGAGCAGGACCCGCGATGGATCAACCGGTCCCAGTTGGCCAAGGACCTCCTGGACCTCTTCGATATCCCACGGCGAATCGATCACGAACTTGAGCTGATACGGATACGCTGCGATCAACCGGTTCAGAACCTCCGCATCGCAGCGTCCGGCCTGATGGATCGCCGGCGAGGTCGAATTCCCGAGCTTGGGGCTGATGCTGATCAGATCACAAGCCAAGTCGGGGACAAAGAGAGTCCCGGCGGTCTCAATCGTGATGTGCTTTCCGAGGGCCTTGAGGCGGCAGGTCAGTTCCACAAGTCCCGGCCGAACCGCCAGATCTTCACCCACCAGGGGCTCCCCGCCCGTCAAAACAACGAACTTGCCGGGCCATTGGGCGATTCGTTCGACGATCCCGGCTGAATCGAGTTCCTCCCCGGCGGAATAATCCCAGGCATAGGCGGTGTCACACCAGCGGCAGCGAAACGGGCACCCGGCCAATCGGATGAACACGCTCGGCACGCCGACCAGCGTCCCCTCGCCTTGCAGAGAGTAGAAAGCCTCAACGACGCGCATCATCGAGACCGCTCGACATACGAGATTGGGTCCGTCAATCCCGCCTCAGCGAAGCCCTTGAGCCGCAGTCGACAGGAGTCGCACCGGCCGCAGCTTCGGCCCTGCGGGTCCGGGTCATAGCAACTGTGCGTCAGCGAATAGTCCACGCCCAGTCCGGTGCCCATCCGGATGATCTGGCCCTTCGTCATTTCGATGATCGGCGCGTGAACCCGGTAGCGGCCCTTGCCCTGGACCGCAGCCGCGGTCGCCAGATTGGCCATGGTCTCGAACGCCGCGATGAACTCCGCACGACAATCCGGATA
>CALMMH010000555.1 GCA_937868145.1 uncultured Phycisphaerales bacterium | reverse complement strand
ATCGCGCTTCTCAAGGGCAGCCACGCGAAGGCGTGGGCCGCGCTGAGCGCCGGACCCATTGCCTACGTGCGAGAACTCCGCGCCGGCGGCTATTTCACTGCGGCCGAGGGGCCCTACGCGGCCGGCGTAGCGGGGTGCCTGGAGATGGTGCAGCGCGGTTACGGCAATGCGCCGCAGAAGGAAGATCCGATGGTGCTCGCGAAAGTCGATCCGAAGGCCTATCTCGAAGAATTGTTTCGGCTCCGCCCTGGAGAATCCGCCGGCGCGCGAGCGGCGCGCTGCGTGGAAGGGCTCGACGGAGCGCATCCGGACGCGGCTGGCGTGCTCTTCACGCTCTGCGTGAAGGTGGAGACGCGGCCCGGCGCGGAGGAGTGGCGGACGACGAATTGCGCGACCTCGATGCGTTGGATCTGGGCGTGGCTCGGGTGCCCGCACCCTTGGTGCTACTTGCCGGACGAGAAGATCCGGGCGCTCGACCCCGCCGGGCCGGTTTCGTGGGTTCGGAAGATCGCCAAGGATCAGAAGGCCTTGATCTCGCTCGCGGGGAAGGACCCCAACAAGGAACTCGGCGAGGGATGGGGGATCCGGTACTACTCCGGCGGGAACAACGATCATATGGAATGGTGTCTCGACGCGGACCCGAGCGATCCGGAGCCGGACAAGCACGGCGGCGGCGGGCGCGCGGGAAATTACATCACGGTGTCGAGCGGGGATCTCCGGTTCTCGCTCGGGCGTCCAGCGGTCGAGGCCATCGACCCGAATTTGATGGGCTTCGCGACGTTGCCCGCAGAAATTGCGCCAGCGAATGCAACCAATCCCGAGCCGCGCAACCAAGGTCCGATTTTGCAACCGGAGACGTCGATCCACGATCGCCCCACGGTCCCCGGCGCTCCCGAGGTGACGGACCCGGCGTCCATTCCGCCGGTGACGTCGGCGCCGAAGCAGGTGAGTCCCGTCCCCATCGTGGCGGTAGGCGCTGTCGTCGGCGCGGCGCTGGCCATCCTCGGCGCCATCTTCGCGGGCCACTGCTAGCTCACCACTCGCACGAATCGTCCTCCGCCCAGATCCGGCAAGCCTCCTTTGCGTCGAGGCGTACAGCCCGCGGGCTCGCCTCGTCCACTCTCGGAAACATGATGTTTGGCCCGCTCGTGTCGTGCGGCAAGCCAAGCGCGTGACCTAGCTCGTGTTCGATCTTCTTCTCGAGGAACGGCGCATGCCGGGCCATCGTTACGTGACATTCCATCACGCTAGGCCCGCAATACGTGTTTCCGTCGATTGTGCCCATATCCTCGACGAACGTCACGTGGATAGCTCGGGCCATCTGGCCGTCAACCGCCAATTGGACGCGGCCCCCTCCGACCTCATTCCAACGGGCGACCGCGCTCGCGACGTCGGCGCGCTCGGCAGCCGTCGCGTCGCCCTCGACGATTACGGCCCGCTGTAGGTAGTCGTTTCCAGAGCATGCGGCGGCGGTGAGTGCGAGAAGCAAAAGCGCTAGGCGAATCATCATCGTCCTTTCCAAAATCATCCGGCCGATAGCCTCGGCGCATTGTGGAACCACGGCGTTTCCAAGCACCCTCAATCGAGCCATCCGGCCGGGAACCCCATGAGCCATGCGGAGAAATCCGGGTTCAGGGTGTACCGCGCTCGGCCTCTCTCGCTGGCGCCGTAGTGCTCGAGCATTGCATCCGTCAACGTCCGGCCCTGGTGTCCCTTCGATCGCATGTAGAGCGCGCGCCGGCTTCCCTTCGCATCGCTTGCGGTCGGAGTAGGCCACAACGAAGGTCCGGGCGCGGTTGTGTGGACGTCCGACGTCGATCGCGCGGACGTCAATGGCTCGTGAGTCGTATCCGAGCAATCGCAGGTCACATCGAACCGTGGGCAGCCACCGAGATGCGGCTTTGTGGACGTTTTCGACGACGACAATCGCGGGCGATAGTTCTTCGACGATGCGAGCGAACTCGGCCCACAGGCCCGACCTAGCCGCTTTGATGCCGCGCCCTTTGCCGGCGCTGCTGACGTCGACGCAAGGGAACCCTCCGCAAATAAGGTCCACTGGTGCGAGGTTGGAGGCGTTCGCTTCTTTGACATCGGTTACGCTCCTATCCGCGTTCGGCCAATGGCGCTCAAGTATGCGCCGACAGAATGGATCGCACTCGACTTGCCACACGGTTTCGCCAACCCCGGCCCATTCGAGGCCGAGCTCTAGGCCACCTATTATTCCCGAGAACAGCGAACCTATGGTTAGCGTCACGGGAGCACCTCCTTTCTCTTGGAGAAAGGACCAAGATTAGAGGCGGTCCCGTCCATCCTGTGATGACACGAGACGCACAACCTAATGTAATCGTTTGGATCCGCGTATTTCTTAGAAAGGTTGGCCCATTCGAAGCGTGCGGCTGAAGTGGTGCCGCAGCGCTCACATAGCGACGGCTTCCCGCGTACAACGGCCACGCGGAGGTGAAGAGCTTTGTAGCTGGCGTCGTCGCCCTTCCATGCCAAGTTACGTGGGCCTCGCTGGTCGCGCTTGGCCGCAACACGAGCCGGTATCTCGTGCCTCAGCATCAGCCGCCATATCACCTTTTGGGTGACACCGGACAGCTCCGCGATCTCATCTTGAGTCATACCTTTTGCATATAATGCGCGGACATTTTCGACCAATCCAGCATCGTAGACTTTTGGTTTTGCACCACGTGGCATAGCTCTACCCTGTCCGCCGCTCTTCATTTCCAGACAAGATCGGCCCAAGAGTGCCCGCATGGCATGACTCCCTTGTAGGTCACTTTTCCGGGCACGGAGCCGCACGCGCTGCACCGCTTCGTCTTGTCAGGAGCCCGGCCCAGGATCGAAGCGATCGGGGGGTGTTCCCGCAGTGCCTCCTCGACGAGCGCGGAGCGCATGCCGGGCGAGGCGACGCGCTCGAGTGCCTCCCGAACGTCGGGCGGGAGCATCACCTGCACGCCGCGGCGCCTTCGAAGAGCGGCGGGCGTCGAGCGCCATTTGGATTCGCTCACGGTAGGTCCACGGCGTTCGCTGGGCCGCTTTCGGCGTCTCCGCCAGGGTAGACGCGGGTGACCAAGTATTCTTCGTCGAAGTGGACGAAGGTGGCGCTGTCATCGGCCTCGGCCTCGCGTTTTATTCGGTCACAATGCGCGCACGGTTCGGCCGGCTCATGGTCCGCCGCCTTGCGGGCTCGGTCGGACACCAGAACGCACGAATGCGTGTGCCCGCTCATCGAGCCACAGCACGACATCGGTAGGAGCCGGCCATTACGATCTCGTAGGTTCATTTTCGTACCCCTCTTTCGTGTCGCCCAACCGACATTTATAAGATAGCACTGCGGACGCAGTTATCTCGTCGCTTTACAGTTCTTCACAATGCGCCCCCCATCGGCCACGCATCGGCGTCACCGCTTCGCGGTACTCGGCCAATCGGTCGGCGTCGGCGCAGCACATTTCGAATGCGGCGGTCTCAAGTAGCAGCCGTGCGCGGAGCCGCTCGTTCTCGGCGCGTAGCTTCGTCGCCTCCTTCTTGGAGTAATGAAGGGCCCGCTGCAGCGCTTTGAACTGCTCCCTGTCCTCGGCGAGTAGCGCCTCCTCCTCGTCGTTCACAATCCGACCCAGAGGTCCCCGCTACGAAGGCCGAGCGAGACGAGGAGCTTGCTCGCCGCGTTCCGGACCTTCAGGTAGGGATTCTCGATTGGCGCTCCGGTGCGCGGATGGAACACGATCGACCCGTGCTGAGCGATGTTCGCTTGCGCGGCGAGGTATTCGACCATTGCATCGGCGTAGATCGTCACCTTGTCGAGCTTGGCGGCTGGGTTCTCGCGGCGAAGCACCTTCAGAATTTCGTCGCGAGTGACCTCTTTGGGTGCGGCTACTTTGCCCATCGTTTCGTCCCTTCGAAAATCGCCAACTGCTCCGAGTCGAATGCTGCGGACACCTTGGAGGCCTTGTAGACCTCGCGTCCGCTGGCATTGTGGCCGAGGATCGGCAGCTCGTCTTCGATCTCGCGGATCAGATCGAAATCCGGCCCGCCTTCGGTGACGTCGAGCTGTTCGAATCGCGGGTTGAAATTCAGGTTCATCGAGCCGCGGAGCAGGACGCGGCGGCCCCCACCTTCGACGGTGGCGATTTTCGCGTGGTTCATCACGTAGCGGACCGAGCCATCTCCGAAGGTGCGGCACCATTCGGCGATGAGCGGCGCGTTCTTGCCGCGCGCGCCAGCGTCGATCACGAGCCGGCCTTCGGTGATTCGATGGTCGCGTTGAAGCGATGTGAACTGCTGGATCTCGTAGTCGGCAACCGTCCACGTCCAGAGAGACACTTTGGACGGGCCGAGCTGCTCGAGTACGTGCAGAACTGCGTCGACCATAGAGAACTGCCCCCGAGTCACCGCGAAGAGCGCCAGACCGGGGACAATCGGCCCGATGCAGTCGGCGGCGCTCTTGAACGACTCTTTCGCGACCGTGCGCCGATTGGACGGCGCTGCCTTGCGGCCGCTCACTGCGCCACCGACGAGGCGATCACTTCGCTGGGCCACATGTCGCCGCGCGAATCGATCGTCTTGTAGATCACACGGTAGCATCCGGGCACGTCCTGGTAGCAATGCCCGTACACTTCGCGGACCTCGCCCCACTTCGAGACCACGCGGTCACCCTTCGCGAAGTTCGGGATCTCGAATCCGCTCGGCCACTTCGAAAACGTCGCGTTACTCTTCACCACGGCGCTCACGACCGCGCCTCGATGCGAGCGAAGGCGTAAGATCCGTCCAGATCGGCGTTGCACTCCTCCTTGCTGCGGTAGACAAGCCAGCAAGCGCCGTCGACCTTATAGAGGTGCGTGCCGAGAACGAAGCAGCCCAGCGCGCTACGTGCCGCCTCCAGCGTCGGGTACTCGAACGAACCGCACGGCTCGCCGCACGCTTTGAGCGAAGATTCCAGGTTTCCAGCGGACGAAATGACGAATGTGGACATGGCGGCCCCCTTCACGAGTGGATCTCCCGAGCGATGCGGTCGAGGCGTTCGGCCTCGGCGCGCTCGTCGGCGGTCAGAGACTTCGGCGGCCAAGCATACGTCTCCCAAATCGATTCAGCCTCGCGCTCGAAGAGCAGGCCAAGATCGCGGCGAAGCGTCTCGGACAAGCGCTCCGCCGGCGTGGCGAGAACCGATTCGGGGAAGGTCATTTGGGCGCCGTTCTTCATCACTCTTCTAATATAGCAACTGCGTGCGCAGTGTCCAGCGATTCGCCCGTACTTCGATGGGCGCCTATGTCGATTTCTCGACAAGCTTTCCGCGGTCAAGCTCGTACCCGATCGCGTCGAGCAGATCCAGATATCCAGGGTCGAACCCTCGCCCGTCCTCGCGAACCTTGCCCTCGCGATAGTTCGAATCGAACCGCAGCACCGCGGCGCGGACAGCGGCCACGGTCTCGCGTAGCTCGTCGACGGTATCGGAGAGCGCACCGATGCAATCGGGATCCGTCACGTGCCGGAAGTGGCGGATCTTTGGCTTGTAGGGGCCGGCATACTCCTCGTAGCTATCGTCTGTTTCTTCGCCGCACATCTCGCATTTACCAACCATCGAAGTCTCCCAATGCGGCGGCCTGCTCCTCGGTGAGGTAGATGGTCCGCAGCTCGTAGTTCACGCCTCGGCGATCGTTGTCGAGCATGTCTTCGAGGTCTCCCAACTTCTCGGTCACGAGCCACGCCCCGCCGCCCAACGGCCGGATCTTGAAAAAGCGACGCATCATAGCCTCCACCACGTTCGAGCCAACATCCGACTCACGAAGTCCGAGTAAGCGACGAGTGCCGCTTTTTTTGACGCCAGGTGCCGAAGGTGGGCGGTCGGCCTCTTGCGGCGCCCAGTGAACACTTCGAGTTCCCACTGCGCGCGGCGGAACTTCATCCGCGAGATGAATGCAAGCGTGCCTTGCGAGCGGCACAGGTAGAAGAGGCTCCCGGAAACGCCTTGGCGATGCATGTCAATCCAAGAGCCGTAGTTGCGTTTGGTCAAAGTCGTCCCCTACACTTCCCCTCGGCGAGGCACTCCGGCGCGTTCTCGCAACACACGATCGACCCAGCGGCGAGCCACGCGCGGAACCTCGCCGCGTAGAGCGCAACTCCCGCCTGCTTCTTCTTGCCTGCGTCGCTCGTGTCTTTCCCGCCGTGGACCGTGACAGGAAGCCTGGGCTTGCTGAACATCATCGCGGCCACGTTCGCATTGTTGTCCTTGCGGAGGCAGCCGCACGACTTCGTGGCCGCTCGAGTGAGCGACTCGTGATGGACGACGCAGATCCGGCCGCATGGCTTGGCCTTAGTCCCCATGCAGAGGCACTCCCACATT
>CALMMH010000554.1 GCA_937868145.1 uncultured Phycisphaerales bacterium | reverse complement strand
ACATCGCGTCCGGGTCCATCCGGACGATAGGAAATCCCCGAGATTCCGCGTGTTGCGGGCAGGCTTTCGGGAAATGGAAGGTCCTCCGAGAGAGGAGTGCCTTCCATTTCTCTTTTTTTAGAACCGCCCGGGGCGGTTTTGCAGCCCTCAGTCGTCTCTCCCTCCACTCCTCCTGTTCACCTGTTCCTTGTAATTGCGGCGAATTCGTCTATACTGTCCGGCGATGCCTGCGGGCAGGGTTGAATCAGGAAATAGGGTATCAGGAGAGAGTCTACTCATGGATCTGTTTCATTATCGCGGCGGCAGACTGTTCGCCGAGGGCGTGGACGTCGAACGCATTGCGGTCGACGTGGGCACTCCGGTCTACGTGTACAGCCGGGCGACCTTCGAAGACCATCTGCAGAAGATCCAGCAGGCCTATCGCGAGCTGGATCCTCTGGTCTGTTTCGCGGTCAAGGCGTGCGGCAATTTGCACATCCTCAAGTTGATGGCCGGCTTGGGCAGCGGATTCGACATCGTCAGCGGCGGCGAGTTGTACCGCGTCCTCCAGGCCGGCGGCGATCCCGCCCAAGTCGTCTATGCGGGCGTCGGGAAGACCGATGAAGAGATCGTTCAAGCGATCCAGGCCGGCATCGGGTACTTCAACATCGAGTCGGAACAGGAGTTGGAAAATCTCATCCGGCTCGTCGAACGACACGCGAGCGGCTCCAAGGTCAAACCGAAGGCCGCGCTCCGCGTGAATCCCGACGTGGACTACCGCAGCCACGCGTATCTCGAGACGGGCAAGAAAGAGACCAAATTCGGCGTCGACATCGAGCGGGCGGTAGCCGTGTTCGACACGTACGGGCGCAATCCCGCGGTGCAGTTGCACGCCATTCACGTCCATCTTGGCACCGGCGGCAAGACGATCGATCCGTTCGTGGACGCCGTGAAAAAAATCCTTCCGCTGGTGGATCGGCTTCGTGAGAAAGGTCACACCGTCGAGATGCTGGATCTAGGCGGCGGCTATGGAGCCGACTACGAGACGCAGACCGTTCCCTCGGCGCAGCAGTACGCGGCCGGTCTCGTGCCGTTGATCAAGGGCAAGGGACTTCGGCTCGTTCTCGAGCCCGGCAAGAGCATCTGCGCCAACGCCGCCATTTTGCTGACGCGGGTCCTTTACACCAAGCAGGGGGGCAGCAAGAAATTCGTCATCGTCGACGCCGGCATGAACGACCTGATCCGCCCTTCGTTGTACGGGGCGTTCCATTTCATCTGGCCTGCGAAGACAGACCCTCGATTTGTGCCGACCACGCGCAACAAAGACCTGCACATGGAAGGAAACGAAGTGGCCGACATCGTCGGGCCCATCTGCGAGGGCGCGGACTTCCTGGCGAAGGACCGGTCCATCCCGCCTGTTCAACGGGGGGATCTGATGTCGGTCTTCACGGCCGGGGCCTATGGCTTCACGATGAGCAGCAACTACAACGCTCGCGGTCGGGCGGCGGAGGTTCTCGTGGAAGGCGACAGCTTCCGAGTGATTCGCAAACGCGAAACCTATGAGGACCTGGTCGCGCTGGAGCGATGAGCCCGCCGATAGGTCAGAGGTTCCGCTCGACGAAGCCGGTGTCGACCTTGCCCTTGACGAAGAGATTGTGCGAGAGGATCTCCAGGCAGGCCGGGATGGTCGTCTTGATCGGCTCGATGACGAACTCCTGCAGGGCCCGGCGCATCGTCGCGATCGCTTCGGCTCGCGTCTTCTGGTGGACGATGAGCTTGGCGATGAGCGAATCGTAATTCGGCGTGACCGTCCAGCCCTGGTGGACGTGCGTGTCCACGCGGACGCCGTTGCCGCCGGGGGCGATGAACCGTGTGATCGTGCCGGGACTGGGCGAGAAGTTGTTCGCCGGGTCCTCTGCGTTGATGCGGCATTCGATCGCGACGCCCTGGTGCTTGATGCTCTTCTGACGCAGCTTCATCGGCTGGCCGCTGGCGATGCGGATCTGCCATTTGATCAGGTCGTGGCCGGTGACCATCTCGGTGACGGGGTGCTCGACCTGGATGCGGGTGTTCACCTCGATGAAGTAGAACTTGTTGTCCTTGTCCAGGAGGAATTCCACCGTGGCTGCGTTGACGTACTTGGCTTCCTTGATCACCCGAATCGCGCAATCCGCCAACTTCTGACGGTCCCGGTCCTCGATCACCGGGCAAGGCGACTCCTCGATCATCTTCTGGTGTCGTCTTTGGATGGAGCAATCGCGTTCGAAGAAGTGGACGACGTTGCCCTCCTGGTCGGCCATGACCTGGACTTCCACGTGCCGCGGCTCGACGATGAGCTTCTCGATATAGACGGCGCCCTCGCCGAACGCGGCTTCGGCCTCCGTGCGGGCGGCGTTGAACGCCGCTCGCAGGCTGATGTCGTTGTGCACGACGCGCATGCCGCGACCGCCGCCGCCGGCGACCGCCTTGATGATGATGGGGTAGCCGATCTGGTTGGCCAGTTTCATCGCTTCGGCCTCGTTGGGGACCACGCCCTCGGAACCCGGAACGATGGGAACTTTGACCTTCTTGGCGATCTTGCGGGCCTCGACCTTGTCGCCCAGCAGCTTCATGGCTTCCACCGGCGGACCGATGAATCCGATGCCGCAGTCGCTGCAGATTTCGGCGAAGTTGGCGTTCTCGGCGAGGAACCCATAGCCGGGGTGAATGGCGTCGACATTGGTGATCTCCGCGGCGCTGATGATCCGCGGGATGTTCAGATAGCTTTGGTTACAGTCTGCCGGTCCGATGCAGATGGCTTCGTCGGCCAGTCGGAGGTAGGGGGCATTCCGATCCGCCTCGGAATAGACGGCCACCGAGGCGATGCCCATCTCTCGGCAGGCCCGGATGATCCGCAACGCGATTTCGCCGCGGTTGGCGACCAGGATTCTCGATAGCATTGTGTCTCCTGCTCTTCGGTGATCGTGCGGGATCGGTCAAGCGTCCGCGTGGAGCGGACGTCTCGCACGAAGGGCTCAATCGGGCCTGACCTTGAAGAGCACTTGCCCGTATTCGACCGCCTGCCCGTTCTTGACGGTCCTTTCGACGATCGTACCGCTGACCTCGGCCTTGATTTCGTTCATCACCTTCATGGCTTCGATAATGCAGACGACGGTCTGGGAATCCACACGGGTGCCGGGCTCGACGTAGGGGTCGGAGTCGGGGCTGGGGGTTTCGTAGAACGTGCCGACGATGGGGGACTTGATTTCCAGCAGGCCTTCGTTCTTGGCCGCGGTCGGGATTTGTGCGGCCGCTTGGCCCTGAGACATCAGGATCGGGGAGCCTGCCCCAGGCACGGCCGTCATTATCGGTCCAAAGGCGGTCGTCTGTTGCGGTTGGGCCCGCCGCAATGCCACGCGGTCGTCCCCATGCTGAATATCGATTTCGACCAGATCATTCTCTTTCATGATCCGGATGAGTTCTTTGATCTTTTGAATATCGGCATCTTTTTCTGCCATCATCGCATCCTTCCCGGAGAGCCGGATGGGTTGCTGGGCCCCAGCCGCAGTGCGGCGCATCGTGGGAACCCCCGGTTGAAGTCCCTGCGACACATCCCTCACCAAGGATTCAGGTGACTTCTGAGTTAAGCTATCAGTATAGCTTCTGAGCGGGACTTTGCAACAGAGAATTGTGGCCGTCGCGACGCCTGCCCTGCGGGCGTTGTCTCGACGCCGGCGGGACCCTCTTTGCAGGGGGCCCGGTGCGAACCGGTGCGCATGAAAACGCCGCGGCCGGAAGGGCCGCGGCGTTGAGTGTTCCTGTCAATTGTTGAACGGCTGGTAGATCCGCGTGGCTTCGGTGTCTTCCACCGGCAGCGCGAGCTGGTCGGTGTGCATTGTGACCTTCAGTCGCACGTCGCCGGCCACGACGCCCTTGACCACGATTCGCCATATCACCTTGCCCTTGGGCTCGAGCGTGCGAAGCGGGGCGAAGCTGATCGTTTTGCCCAGGACGGAGCCGGCCGTGGCGCCTGCGGAAGACATGTACTGCACCTTGTCGTCCAGCACGGCGCTGACACGGATGTTGGTGTCCGGCGCGGAGCCCTCGTTGGTGACTGTGATTACGTACGTGACATTGCCTCCAATTTCGACGGGCTCCTCGAGCTCAACCACCTCGAGACGGGCGGCCGCGATGCCGGTGATCGCCGTTCGGATCGAATCGCTCACGGGTTCGGCACAGTAGGCGGTCGCCGTGGCGGAGGCCATCAGCTCGCCTTCGCGGGTCGGCGTATACGAGACCCGGACGTTCTTCGATGCGTTCGGCTCGATGGTGCCCAGCTCCCAGATGAGCTTGTTGCCCGCGAACTGGGCGCCCGCGGTGGCCTCGACGTTGGTCACGCCCGGCGGAATCGTGTCTTCGATCACGGTGTTCTGCGCGGGGCCGTCGCCTTTGTTGGCGATCGTCAACTCGTAGGTGACGGAACGACCCAGGTACTGGCGTTTGGCGCCGCTCTTGGCCAGCACCAGAACCGGCTGGCGAACGTTGATCATGCTGGGTTCGGACTCGGTGCTCAGGCCGGCGGCGGACGTCGCCACGGCCTTGTTGACGTACGCGCCGGTCTTGGTCGCGCGGAGTTTGATCGAGAACCTTCGCGATTCCCCGGCGGCCAGCGTGCCGGCTTCGAGGACGACTTTGCCCTTGCCGTCGGTGGTTTGCAGTCCGGCGGGCAGCGTATCGACGATCTGAACGTTCTGGGCGACGCCCGTTCCGGTGTTCGTGACGACGAACTCGACCGGGATGGGCTCACACAGCAGGGCTTCTGTCGGAGCGGTTCTCACAAGTTCCAACGCCGGCTCGACCACCTTCACCACGGCGCAGTTCCGGGCCGTGTGCGTGATCGCCGTGCAATGCTCCAACGGTCGGGAGGAAGTGGCTACGCCGGAAATCTTGATGCTCTTGCTCGCCCGGGGACCCAACGAATCGATCTCCCAAATGAGCGTGTCTTCTTCAGCCTTGGCCGCCGGTTCGGAGGCCTTGAACTCGAAGTCTTTGGAGATCGTCTCGGTGATGGTGATCTCGGTGAGCATCATCTCTGTGAGGTTGGTGACGCGGATGATGTAGGTGAAGGGCGTGTTCAGACGTACTTCCTGCGGCATGGCCTTGTCGACCTGAATGATCCCGTAGTCCGGCCGCGGGTAGGTGATGGACAGAGTGTTGCCGCCGGTTCCGTCCATAGCCACCAGACCGCGGTCGGTGCGAATGGACTTGTCGTATGCGGCGACAGACGAGGATCCGACCGGCTGGAGCTCATCCACGGAGGCGGTCATGAGTTCCGGCTGTGGATTGGCGAACCTGTTGGAGGCTCCCAACCGGTTGGGCGTGGACGTCGAAACCGACTCGATGTCGGTTGTCGCGACCTGTTCTTCTCTTGGCGTCTGCACCTGCAACGGATCCTGCTGCACTTCTCGCGGGACCCGAGACCTGGATCTGTTTCTGCTCGATGCGACCCGGGTCGGCCTGAGATTGCTATCCCAGGACGCTTTTCGATTGGAGGACGCCACGGCAGGCTGCTCTTTCTCTTCGAAGCCTCGCAGGGGGTCCTGACTTTGGCATCCCCAGAGCTGCAATCCCAACACGAGAGATAGGACTACCCACACCTTCTTCATCACACCGCTCCTTTTAACATCGAACGCTTGTTCTCCCCGCTCGTCCCACCCCAACTCCGATCCACTTCACACAACCGCCGGATGGTAAGGAGGCAAGCATCGCGATACGTTCGACGACGTCGTTATCGCAGCTAGCGATCTATATCCTTTCCTCCTCGATGCAGAAAACCTTCTGCTACCTGCGCCGGCCGATGAAGGCCGCTCCGCAGAGATGGCGTCTCCTGCCGCCAATCGGACAGGATCCCACACAAAGCATACGAAAAACGCCTTGCAGGACCCAAACTTATGATATTGCCAAGTTTGCCTAAGTATACCATATTAACCTTTATCGAGTCAATACTTATGCTATGTTAATGTATATGTGCTCGTCTTCCCGCCCCACCATGGCGGACTACCTGGAACGAACGCTCGTCTTAGGGGGGCTCGGGCTCTTTGAGACATGCCGTCCCATAAGATTGGCGGAATCACCTGCAACGATTGTAGGAAGGGGCAGGATCCAGGTTTTGGGTAGCTCTAAGGTCCGCAATAATGAAGAGCCGAAAGCACGCGGTGGCTCAGCTCAGGATTTTGGATGGATTCAAAAATGTTTGCATCGGGCCCTCTTTGCCGCTATTTTTCGGAATGTTTTTCCAATTCCGTCCTTTGTCTGAGGAACAGAAAGCTTGAAACGATCTGCCTTTGAGCAACGAGTGGCGCAGCAGGTCCTCGT
>CALMMH010000553.1 GCA_937868145.1 uncultured Phycisphaerales bacterium | reverse complement strand
CCGGAGCGCCGCACCCGCCGCCGCGTCCCCAAAACGGTCCCGCTGCGCGTCGGGCCGGCCCCGCACCTTGCTCAGGCTCCAGTCGGAAATAACGGTCTCCCCGTAATCGGACAGCAGAACGGCGCCGGGGTTGAGGCCGCGGTGGATGACACCCCGGCTATGCGCGGCCCCGACCGCGTCGCACAATAACGCATACTGCGGCAGCAGGCGCAGCCGCTCTTTGGCCGTCTTGCATTCAGCCAGCGCTTCCGCCAGCGTCTTGCCCTCCAGGCAAAAGCCGCTCCGGCCATCAGACAAACTGTTCGTGTCGCGCTCCATTGCTCATCTCCAGTTTGGCGCCGCGCACGCGCGCGCCGAATGTATTGCCCATTATACTCCCTCCCGGCTACCGGCGCAGGTTCAGCCGTTCAGTAGCCTCGAGTAGGCGCTGCCGAGACCGCCCGCAAACTGCTCGACCGTGAACATCTCGAGCGCCCGCCGCCGGCCCTTGGCCGCGAGGTCTTCCCGCAGCCCCGCGTTGGCCATCAGGCGTTTCAGCGCATCCAGGATCGAAACAAAATCGTTCGGCTGGCACAAAATGGCGCCGTCCCCGACAATCTCGCCGATGGCCTAGAATCGGCAGATGCATGAAGCCGGCGTTGTAGACATCCCCGCCGCGAGGCTCGCCGTTTACGTAGGATTCCGTATGGCCGGCTGCGTGGAGGACCACGACCTTCTGCACGTCCGAATTGACCGGCACGTAGAGGCAGGATCCGCGTTCATCCACGATGCCTTCGGCGTTGAACTCGACGGTCTTCCATCCCAACCGGTCTTGTCCTTCGAGAGTCTGTCCCTCCTGGGGGGCAAACTGCGAAAGAGTCCCGTCCACCAACTTGCCGCGAAGCAGATTCTCCACGCCGGAAGGACCGAACTCTCGCGGCCCGCGTTCGCCCGGCTCGCCTTGGGGCGCCAGGAGCAGGCCCGACTTCAAGGACAAGGATGTGTCCTCTTGACGGTTGCTTCCGTCGGAGGCTCGGGCTTCCTGAGCGAAAGCCAGGGAACCTATCGCAAGTGAGAGTACCAGACCGCACCCAATAACGAACCCATTCCGCATTGCCGTATTCTCCTACCGTGACAGGTTGTGCCAGATCGCGGCCCCCCAGGGGCGATGCATTCAACCACCGCCTTCACCTCGGGCCGCAGGGCGATTATATCAGGCGTTGCGACGCGGCGAAAGCATGAGACTACGATGTCCCTATCGTGCCCCGCCCGGTGCAATTAACGAAAATACAACGCAGACGAAATCCTGATTGAACAAAAGCCGGTACCTATGGAGAAGGCGACGGCCAACCTGTTCGTCCGGCCGTGCATTGTGGTATGTCACGTGCCTGTTTTTCTTGACGCCCGGGGGATTTGCGATTGTCTTCCGCCGGCGGGGATCTACAATCAGGCCATGGCCCGAAGAGTATGAATGGAATTTGCACACACACACATCGTTCGCGGCGGAGCGTTCTCCCGTGACGGAGGCGGCCCGCCTGGCTTTGCATTTTGGAGAAGAAAAGGAGACCCGTCGATGCGTCCTATGTGCAGGCTGACCGTGATGTTTTCTTTGCTCCTGACGATCGGAACGAACGCCCAGTTCCCGCCCCAGCCGTCCCTCATCAGCTCGGGTCCGTACCTCCAGCAGGCGACGCAAACCGGCATCACGATCCTGTGGGAGACCTCGGAGAAAGCCGCGTCGGTCGTGGAGTATGGCGATCGAACGCCGCTGACGAGCCGGGTCGAGGGGGCCGCGGACTGCGAGATGCACGAGGTGCGAATCGAGAATCTCAAGCCGCAGTCGAACTATTTCTACCGCGTTGTTTCCACGAGTGGCTCCGGTCAGGAATCCGCCAGCGAGGTCTATAGTTTCCAGACTGCGGTGGAGAAGGATACGCCGTATGCCTTCGGCGCCGTCAGCGACACCCAGACCAATCCTCCCATCTGGGGCAAGATCTCGACGCTGGTGTTCGGGGAGCGTCCCAATTTCGTGATCCACTCCGGGGACATCGTGGGCGACGGAACGAAGAAAGAACAGTGGACGGATCACTTCCTGAAGCCCGCGCACGGCCTGATGAGCCGGGTGCCGGTGTTCGCTATCTTGGGCAACCACGACCAGGACGACGCCAACTACTACCGGTACATCTGCAATCCGGAGCCGGAGCACCGCTACACCTTTGTCTATGGCAACGCCCAGTTCTTCATGATCGATACAAAGCGCAGCGTCGAGCCCGGCAGTGACCAGCATCAGTGGCTCGAGCGGGAACTGGAGAAATCCAAAGCGACGTGGAAATTCGCCGTGCATCATTTTGCCCCGTACAGCTCCGATGAAAATGACTACGGCGACACCTGGAAAGAGCAATCCGCACGCGGCGACCTCAGCCTGCGTCCCCTGGTGCATCTTTATGAGAAGTATGGACTGGACATCTGCTTCTTCGGGCACATCCACGATTACGAGCGGACCTGGCCGATCCGGGACGGCAAGATCGATCCGAATCGCGGCGTCGTCTACGTCCAAATGGGCGGCTCCGGCGGCGGGCTCGAAAACTACGCGCCGACCCGGTCCTGGTTCACCGCCAAAGTGCACCGGGACCATCACTTCCTGATCGTGAACGTCAGCGGCAAGACGCTGCAACTCCAGGCCATCGACCAGAACGGCGTGCTGTTCGATCAGATGTTGCTGCAGAAGTAACCTCGACGACGGACGCATCTCGCCCTCCTCTTGGGTCTTGCTGTCGCCGGGCTCAAGGGGTACAATCTCCGCATGGACACAACGCCCGAAACGACGCGCAGGCCGGCCCTGGGACCGCCTTGCGGAGTCCGTCTCT
>CALMMH010000552.1 GCA_937868145.1 uncultured Phycisphaerales bacterium | reverse complement strand
CTAGTAGTATATATCCGAAGACCCGAGTTCCATATATCTTCGCAGGCCGATCGCCAACTCTGGAATCCCCTCCGGCCACAGACTGAACACAATCTGCTGATCATCCACCGACTCATCCACGCTGAAAGTCACAGCCAGGTTGAGCCGGTGGTACTTGCGGATCAGGGTCATATCCGTGCGGATGTTCGATCCGTAATCGAAATCGTACTGCTCGGCCAAAACCACCGTGTATCGGGGGTCCAGGACATAGGTCGCCGCAAACGTCAGGGCGGTCGAGCCCCTCTCTCCAAGGCCGTTTTCGACCTCCTTCAGGTACCGGCTGCCCACATAGTAAGTCAGGTTCGGCCAGAGCAGCCGGGAGAAACCCACGTCGAGCTGCTCCACGACCCCGTTCTGCATGTCGAAATAGGCGTCGCCCAGGAGCGAGGTGGTGTCCGTCAGCCGCAGGATCATCTCGGTGCCGACGTAGTTCTGCTGGGGTCCGTACCGGCCCGAGGATCTCCGGTCCAGCGGCGGGATTACCCGGCCGTCCCGATTGACCAGGGGAATGAACGGCTCATTCCACAGGAACCAATCCGACCCCGCTTCGTTGTCGGCCGAATCGTCAACCCAGACAAAATCGACGTCCCAATCGAGCCAGTCGACCGTCCGGCGATTGCCCAGAGGCCCCCGCTTGGTCTGCCATCGCTGGGAGATCCCGAAGTCCAGAGTATCCCGCTGCTCAGCCACCTGGTCGCTCGCGGCGTAGCTGACCACCGTGAGGCTCGGCCGAATCGTGTGACGGAGCTGATGAAGGTCCAGAAGGCGGGATTCGACATTGGGATAAACGCACCAGAATGGCTGCATGGACGTCCGCACGCCGCCTTCGCCGATCGCGACGGCGTCTTCACTGGCCACCCCGCCGTCGTCCAGATCAGCCTGAAAACCGGCGCCGTCCTCGTATCCGAAGGTTCCGGCGACGAACGGGACGACTTTGAACGACCCCGCGGTCAGCGGCATATCCAGCTCGTTGCGGGTCCCGGTGAAGGTGAAATAGCCGTCCGGCCCGGTCGCCTCGCTGTCTTCGCCATAGCGGTACCGATACCGGGTGGCCTGACTGTCGCTGTAGAACGTCAGGCGGTCGTCGAACAGGGACTGGCCGATCAGGTGGTACTCGGCTGTCGGCAGCTCCTCCACCTGATCCATGAAGTCGTTGATCCGAGCCTTGCCCAGGAACGACAGGCCCCAGTTGTCCTCGATCCGCTTGAGATGGAGCAGCGTCTCCTGTTCTTTGCCGACGTTGTACTCCGTGCGGTAGAACTGCTCCAGGAAGTTCTCGTCCGACAGGTAGCTGACCTCGGTGGTCACCTGCCAGTCGTACGGCAGGAAATGGCGATGCTGGAACCGGAAGCGGCCCCGGGTGTCCTCCGGGACTTCGATGTTCTTGCGCGTGCGGCTGAGGCGGTCTTCGCCGTGGTCCTCGATGATGTAGCCCAGAAGAGACCCGAAATAATTCTCGCGCTCATAGCGAAGATCGACGCCGCCGCCGGCGCCGCGCTGGCCATAGTAATCCGCCGACACATAGCCATCAGTCCCCTCCGGCTGCTTGAGCCCCAACAGCCGGCTGAGCCACCAGCGGGTCTCGACCGAGGTGCCGTAGGTTGTGTCGTGACCCACGCGGACGCTTCGAATCGGCAGCTCGGGCCTCTCCCGGTCGCTGTGCACTTTAGGCAGATCCAGCACGCGCGTGTTGCCCACCTTGAACTTGACCTCACGAAGCTCCACGTCGAACCCGCTGTCGGGCAGAACCCCACCCAAGTCTTCGTCTTGCCGTTTGTCGACGATTCGGATTTTCGCGGCCTCGAGCGAGAGTTGCGGCGTCCAGAACTCGCTCGACGTCAGGGCGACGTCCTCGGCCTCGAATGTGTCCTCGGCCACTTGCCGGAGCTGTCTGGCTCTGATGTAGATAGGAATGTTGCGGAGCGTATCGTAGCTCTTGAGCACGACGTTGCGGGCCAGGGCCCGTCGGCTCCGCAAATCGTAGTACAGGTCATCGGCGCGGATCGTCCGCTCCCCCTGCGTCAGGAGCACGTCGCCTGAAACGTAGACGGCGCTCACTCCCACCTCCTGATCGGCGGCCGGGCCGACGCTCTTGGCGTTGGGATCGGCCGCAGTGCGCCACACGATCAGGCAATCCGCCTCCAGCTCGATCACCATCACGCGATCGCTCCTCTCGTTGGGCTCCTGCCAGGTGATGTGCGACCGGCCCATGTACGTGATGATCTCGTCACCGTCCTTGGTGACGCTCTGCTCGATCTTGGGCACGACGCTCGACACGGGACCGATGCGGATCGTGTACTCGACCGGCGGTTCGTTCGGCTCGCGTACGGGCGATTTGGCGGACGTCGCCGGGGCCGGAAGCTGGCTCAGCCCCGCCTTCTTGAAGGCCGCAGCGGCTTCCTTATACAGAGGCAAGCTGCGGGAATCCTTCGTTTCTTCTTTCTTGTCTGCGGTGATGAAGATCTCGCCCCCGAGATCCGCTTTGACCACAACCGCCTTGCCCCGCTCCAAAACCGTCGTAGTCAACGTGCTTGTCCGCACCTCTTTCAGAGTCTGATCGGTGACTTTGCCGGCCAGGTACACCTGAACCCGACATGGCGTGGTCTTGTCCTTTTCCCCAGGCGAACCCGCGACGGTCCAGACGACCGCCTGGTCGGCCGCGAATCGCCGTCCCCCGACGACCATCTCAAACCCGTCCCGGCACAGTAGCACGCTCTGTCCCGGAGCCGGGGTTTCGCTCTGCAGGAAGCCGGCCGTCACATGCAGATCTCCGCTCGCCTCCGTTCGGGGCGCAACGGTCGCGTCCCCCGGGGCCCCCTGGGCCGGCCGATCCGTCGAGCCGTCGCTGCGTGCGTCCGCAAGTCCAAACGCCAGCAGCAGCACACCCATCAATACCGTTCTATCCTGCATACCGGTGAGTATCAAGTCCTCAGTAGGCCGGGCCTCCAGCCCAGTCCGTGTTCGTCAGGATTATAGCCGCCCGTCCGGGGAAGACCAGCAAAAACCCCGGCAACTTTGAGGCCCCTTGATTTCTCCCCGGGTTTGGGATAGAAGCATACGATCGGGGTTCGGAGCCCCCACAGAAAAGACAAGGCAAGGAACTATGGCCAAGCAAGAATACACGGCGTACCAGCAAGGAATCATCTCCAATTACTACAACCAGTTGGACACCATCATGCTCACCAAGCTCCAGGAGCTTGTCAGCGAGCTGTACATGGCGGACACCGAGGCCAAGAAGAAACGGCTTTGGGACCGGGTTCAAAAAGCGATGGTCAAGCTCAAGATCCCGCCGACGATTGTCGAGCACATTATGACCAAGCGGGACGTCCAGATCCTCGCCAAGAACGTGCAGGAGTGGTATCTCCAGAGCACAAGGAAAAAGTAACCGGCCAGGAGGCCGGAAATCCGAAATTCGAAGCACGAAACCCGAAACAAACCCAACTGACCGAGATTCGAAACGACCGTCGCCGCGGACGCGATGGCGTTTCGGTCATTTGAGTTTTGTGCTTTGAGATTGTCTCGAGTTTCGAATTTGCGTGTCGCGTCCTATCGGACCTTTGCATCGACCCTTGAGACGGGTATAATGGAAGTGCCCTGCTGGAGACAGCACGACGGCGCGTGTCTTGACCTGGTTGCAGCGGAGAACGATATGACAGAGGAATACTCCCCGGCGGTGAAGGTATACCCCACCGAGAACCTTGGCAAGTACAGCATCATGGACATGCTCAAATACTTCGAGGAGCATGGGGCCATGCGAGTCTCGGATCTGCACATCAAGGTCGGCGCCCCGCCGGCCTACCGCATCGACGGCGACTTGGTGAAGCTCAAGGGCCCCTCCGTCACGCCGGAAATCGCCAAGCAGCTCATCTTTCCCCTGCTCAAAGAGCACAGCATCAAGAAGCTCCAAACCGACCACAGCGTCGATTGCTCCTATCGGATGGGATCGCTGCAGTTTCGAATCAACATTTTCCGCGAGAACGACGGCCTGGCCGCCGCGATCCGCGCCCTGGCGCTCGACGTGCCGCCCATCGAAAAGATCGGCTTTGCCAACACCATATGGGAGGACATCCTGAATCTCAAGGCGGGGCTGGTCCTTCTGACCGGGATCACCGGGGCCGGCAAGTCTACCACCATCGCCTCGCTGATCGGACGAATCAGCGAAAAGACCGCCTGCCGGATCATCACGGTCGAGGACCCCATCGAGTACATCCTGCCTCAGAAGTATTCGATCATCTCCCAGCGGGAGGTCGGCCGGGACGTCAAGAGCTTCCACGACGGACTCAAGGAGATGATGCGGGAGGACCCGGACGTGATCTTCGTCGGCGAGATGCGCGACGCCGAGACGATCGCGATGACCCTGATGGCCGCCGAGACCGGGCATCTGGTGTTCTCGACCTTGCACACCCGCGACGTGACCGGATCGATCACGCGTATTCTGGACTACTTCCCGGAAGGCCGACAGGCCGAGGTGCGAAACCAACTCTCCCTGGGTCTGGCTTACGTGGTCAGCCAGAAACTGATCCCCCGCAAGAATGGCCAAGGCCGGGTCATCGCGATGGAGATCCTCAACAACACCTATGCGGTGGCCAACCTGGTCCGGACCGGCAAAATCGAGCAGATCTATTCCCAGTTGCAGACCCGAACGCGAAACAGGCCGGATGAAAAGATGATCACGCTGGAGAAGCATCTGGCGATGCTGGTCAAACAAGGAGATATCGACTTGCTCGAAGCCCAGAAGTGGGCCAACGACACCAAGGCTTTTGTGGATTGCATGCAGAGGGATTAGCTCTCGCATCCTCGTCAGGAGAGCACGAAACTCGAAACACAGCCTGCGACCGGCGGAGTATTTCCGTCATTTGAGATTTGTGCTTGGGATTTGTTTCGGATTTGAAGTTTGGGATTTCGGATTTCGGATTTCGGGCATCAGACTGTGCAAGACCGGCAAACGATGACCATCGAATTCAACTGTCCCAAGTGCGGCGCGTTGATCGCCTTCGACAGCAAGTACTCCGGCAAGCGGGCCAAGTGCCTCAGTTGCGAGCAGAAGTTCTTCATTCCCGCCGAAAGCTTCCAAAAGGCCAAGAAAGCCGAGCCGGAACCTAAACCGATCGAGAATCCCATCCCGGGGTTCTATCACGCGGTCTTCGTCGATAGCTGGAAGGTGTTCTTCAAGCGAGAGAACGTCACGTCCCTGACGTTCGTGGTGGCGATCGTGTGCTTCCGGTTCTTCCTGGCCGAGGCTTGTTGCCTCAATTTCATCTCCAACTTCATCATCTGGGGCTGGCTGTTCGGCTTCTATCTGAACCTCATTTCCCAGGCCGCTATTGACGATGACCGGCTCCCCGAGATCGAAATCGGCACCTCGATCACATTTCTCCTGTACGTCCTGGGCCCGTTTTTCATCTTTTTTTATACGCTGTTCCTGGTCGAGCTGCCGTTCTTCATCATGCTGATGGCGGTGCAAGACAGCGGCTTCACCTTCCATACGGTGTGGTCCGGCACTACGGTCATACACCGGTCGCTGCAAGCTCTCCTGATGGGTGGATTGTTCCTCTTCCCCGCCGCAATCCTG
>CALMMH010000551.1 GCA_937868145.1 uncultured Phycisphaerales bacterium | reverse complement strand
AACGCGTCAAGTGCACCTGACACCGTCACGTTCTTCCCCGCAGGGCACGGAGAGATCGGAAGGAAGTCCCCGAACCGCTTAGAGCGTAAACGAAAGGCTGACCCTGGCCTTCCCATGTCTACTTCATTCGACAAGCCACATCCTGATCTGCTGCTCCAGCATCGGCAGGTCGTCCTGGACTGCCGATCAGACGATTTCGCTGTCGATGTTGAAGTAGGCGTGGATGAGAATGTTGCGCATGCCGACGATCTTGGACCACGGCACATCGGGGTGTTTGTCACAGAAGGCATCAGAGAGTCCTGCGGCGGACTCGCCGAAGAGCATCAGGTGATGGATGATCCACGTCTGTATGAGTTCGTTGGTGTCGAAGGCCATGCGGCCCTTGGCCGCGTACTTGTTCACGGCCTCGATGGCCTCGAGCATGTCCAGGAGTCGTTCGCGATCGCTTCTCATAAAGGCACGGCCTGTTCCTGGACGCGCTGACGGATGCGGTCTCGCAGGCCGGTGTCGGTGACGACGTCGACCTTGCGGCCGAGGAGGTCCTGGAGGTCCATGAGCAGGCCGCCGAGGTCGAGCAGGCTCCGGCCGGGCTCCATCTCCACGAGGAAATCCACGTCGCTGGCTTCGTCGGCGCTGCCGTCGGCAACGGATCCGAAGACGCGGACGTTCCTGGCGCCGTGCTTGGCCGCCAGCGTCAGAATCGCGTCGCGCTTGTCGCCGATGATTTCGTGTATTCCCATGCCGTCGATCCCTGTCTGCAAGAAACGGTGGATGCACTCCTGCCTCTTATGTCCTGCACAATCCAGTATAGCCTTGCGGAATCCGTGCAGGCAAGTTCTTTGCGTTGTTTGTTGATAATTCGTCGGAATCGGCGCCTCGAAGCCCAGGTCGCAGTTGAACTGCTTGGCGCGAGCCTCCGTCAGTTCCGCCGGTACCCCAGAACGCGTCAAACACACTCTTTCATCCGATCCCAAGGCTCTATCCGCGAACAACCCATGGTTCGACCAGACGCCGATCGGGAAATCCTCTTCGGTTCTCGATAGTCAGCACAGTCTGATTCCGATGCTGAACCGGTTGATTTGCACGGCCCATCGTGCTAAACTGATCGAAGAGAAGCAGGCACGCTTTGCAGAGGCATGGAATGAGTACTTCGGTGAGTAAGCTACAGCCGGCTAAGGCTCTGGACGTGAGTGTTACTGACGATACGTTGACGGTCGATCTGGCCGACGGCCGAACGCTCTCTGTTCCTCTGGCGTGGTATCCGCGTTTGCTGCATGGGACACTGGAGGAACGCCGGAACTGGCGGTTGATCGGTGACGGAGTCGGCATTCACTGGCCGGACTTGGACGAGGACATCAGTATCGAAGGTATGCTGCTCGGCAAACGGTCCGGCGAAAGGCAGGATTCCCTGCAACGCTGGCTGGAGGCCCGGGCCAAAGCGAACCAGAACAAGTGAATCAATATGGTGGGCCCGGCGCTGCGCTCCGGCGACAACCCAAACACAAGTGGAGAGATGCCCTGCTTGCGCCAGAACCGAAATAGATAAGCTGTCCCCAGAAGCAAGGTAATTGGTCGTCTATCTGTCAACCCGATCTTCGTGGACCGAGTTGATCCAGAGACGTTGAAGAGGTACTTCCAAAAGTAGTGCAGAACGGAACGCATGAAGGAGACTGTGTCAATGGCAATTCGACCTTTCCAACTGCTATTCGAGCCTTCGCGGAGCGAGCCACTGCCTGATTCCGCGCGTGCCTACATCGCGCTCGGGGCCTATAGCCGCGACAAAGATGCCATCCTTGTGTCCGCAGAATGCCGAACAGCCAAGGAGATCGAAGAAGCTGTGAACGGGTTGAAGAAGGATCTGGACCGCGTCCTGGCAGAAGCCCGTCAGAAGTTTGCCTAGGAACGCACTGGTGCGGCCTAAGAATGTGAAGCATCTGGGGACAGCATATTGAGGTAGGGGCCGAAATAGGTGAGGCATCCCCGGAATTCCTGGCGTGGCGGACTGGCTACCGACCGGTCCGCACGGGAATAGGTATTAGATACAATCTGGATTTCTGGCTTTGCGCGAGGGAGTTGTACTGCTCGATGTTTTTCTCGTACCGCTCGTACTCATCGGCATATGAGTTGTAGCAGGCTGCATACTCATCGCGCCTGGAGAAGGCCAGACTGGGAGCCTGGGACGTGTGTTCTCGCTGCAGTTCAATCTCAAGACTTTTGAGTTTCTCCCCCAACCCCCGAAGCATTTCTTCCTGCTGTTCTATCGTCCGCCTGGCTTCAACCATGCGTCTGCCTACGCCCCTGTCGCGGGCTTCGTAGTACGCATAAAACGCGATATTCAGCAGGATGATGAGGAGAAGTGGACCGGCTACAGGCAAGACATGGAGCCAGAACGGGATACTGATCCCAGACTCAGATCTCCTCGAAGTCGTTTGCGCAACGGGCGATTGGCCGGGCCGTATAACAGCACGTTCGACCGTAACACGTTGCACATCATCGTTTGCCACAGATCCGCCCGCATCACCAAGCTGTCCGACTGCCGGACTCTTGCCGCCACACGCAAAGAGTGTTCATATCTATATCCT
>CALMMH010000550.1 GCA_937868145.1 uncultured Phycisphaerales bacterium | reverse complement strand
GAACGTCAAAGGCATCCTCCACACGGTGGCCGCCAGTGCGGTCGCGTTTGTGGCGATGGTGGTCTTCAATCCTTTCCATCTGACCAACCTCACGCACACGTTCATCATCTCCGTCAGCAAGCACGCCGAACGCTGGCGTGACGTCCATGAATGGCACCGAGCCTTCGACTGGGGCAACCCGGTCGGCACCGCCAAGCCCTTCCTGGTCATGTACATCATCGCCTGGCTGGCCCTTGTGGCATGGGTCGTGTTCTACGTGTACACCTCGCGGGTTGTGAATGCCCCTGTCGTGAACAAGAAGGTCAAGACGCCGCCGAGCTACGACTGGCCCAAGATGGATCTGGGGCTGGTGATCATCGCGGCGATGACCGTCTACATGGCGATCCGGTCCCGTCGATTCATTCCGATCGCCGGATTCGTCGCGTGTCCGATCCTCGCTCTCTTGATCGATCATACCGTGCGAGTCATCGCTGCGGCCGCTCAGTCCGGCCGGGGGGGTAAGTTAGAGGTTCCCGCGATGTCCTCGGTCCTTCGCACCGCCTTTCTGGCCGCCGGCACAGTGGCGACTTTGCTCTTCGGCGTTGCCTGGGGTTTGCGGTTCCACCATGTGTACCTGGCCTATTGGCCCGCCGACACCAAGTACAATTCGGTCTTCATGCGAATGACGGCGTCGGACGCCAAGCCGTTTGCAGCCTGCGAGTTCATCCGCAAGAACAAGCTCAGCGGCAAGATGTTCAATTACTGGACCGAAGGCGGCTTCGTCGCCTGGGGCCAGGACCCCGATCCCGAGACGGGCCAGATTCCCCTCCACTTGTTCATGGATGGACGCGCCCAGGCCGCCTACGATGTCCACGCGTTCGACCTCTGGACGGACATCATGTCCGGCGGGCCCGGAGCGACTCCGGGTCTGGTGGCCGGGAGACGCCCGACCAAGGCCGAACGCATCCAGATCGGAGACTGGGTCAGCGAGCAGCTCAAGAAACAAGACGTGTGGGTCGTCCTGATGCCCAACAACCAGTTCGACAAGCCGTTCATGGACGGACTCGAGTACAGCCAGGACTGGCGCATGGTGTACATGGACGACAAGCAGAGGCTGCTGGTGGACGCCACGTCGCCCCAGGGCCAGACGCTGTTCCAGGGCATCTTCACGGGCAAGACGGTCTATCCCGACGGCTATTCGGCCAAGCTGACCGCCGGGCACAATCTCCTGCTGTTTCAGGACCCGGACCAGCGGAAGAAGGGCCTCGAACTGCTGATCGATGCGATGAACGAGCTGTTCGCTCCGGCGCCGATGATCGAAATACTTCTGGTCGGATCGCAGTTTGCGGAGCTTCGGCCGCGGATCCAAGAAATCTGCGAGCAGTACGTGAAGGATTTCGAACAGAATGCCAAAACCTATGCCGGACGAAACGGCTACAATCAACGGCTTGAGGCGATTCGACTGGCTTTCATCCGACTCTACGAGACAGCCAAGGCGAACGGGAACACGCAGACGGCCCAGGCGTTCGATCGGCTGATCGATACGTTTGAAGCCCAGCGGGAAAGCATTCTGGCGACGAAAAGGTGGTGAGCGATGGCTGAACAAAGCGGGCGGCGCGATCCCCAGGGCGATTCCATGCCGCCTGTTTCCATCTCGGTTTTCTTTCCGTGCTATAACGAGCAGGACAACGTGGCCAAGGTGGCCGAGCAGGCGATCCAGGTGCTCGAAGGCCTGCGCGCGGACTACGAGATGATCATCGTCGACGACGGCAGTTCGGACAACACCGCCGCGGTTGCGGACCGGATCGCCGCCGCGAACAAGCGGGTGCGCGTAATCCGCCATCCGCACAACCTCGGCTACGGGGCCGCTCTGCAATCCGGCTTTCGCGCCGCCACGAAGGAACTGGTGTTCTACACCGACGGCGACGCGCAGTTCGATCTGAAGGAGCTACCGCCGTTGCTGCCGTTGATGAAGGAGTACGACATCGTCAGTTGCTACCGGATGGACCGCAAGGATACGCCGCGTCGCAGACTCAACGGCTGGCTCTGGACGAAGATGAACGGCGCGCTCTTCTCGCTCAACGTTCGCGACATCGATTGCGCGTTCAAGCTGTACAAGAGGGCGATTTTCGACAACATCACGATGGAAAGCCAAGGGGCTCTGATCGCCACGGAGATCCTCGCCCGCGCCGTGCGAAAAGGCTACACCATCACACAGCGAGGGGTGCACCATTACCCTCGGACGGCCGGTCAGGAGACGGGAGGCAATCCCCGAGTTATTCTCAGGGCGTTCAAGGAAGTGATCAAGCTTCATGGCCGCATCGTGTCGGGACGATGACGTCGTTCAAACGGCGCCGCCCGAGGAATACAGCAACTATGCATAATCGAAAAGTCAATCTCTTCATCTACGGGTCGCTCCGGGACAGCCGGATCTTCCAGTCGGTGTGCGGGTACGCCTTTACGCGGAGGCCTTCCCGGCTGGACACCAAGACGCTCTTTGCCGAACTGGCGTTTCTGCCGCATCACCGCCGGGTCAGCCCCGACAACGTCTACTACTATGCCGTGCCCACCCCGGATGCTCGGATCGAAGGGTATGTCATTCACGACATCCCCCTGACCGCTATGGCCGAGATCGACCGTTACGAGGGCAAACGCTACCGGCGGGAGACCGTGCGGGTCCATACCGGGCATGGAGCCGTCGAGGCGCAGGCCTATCTGGTCACGACCGAAGCGATGCGAAAGCAGTTCGGAGACCGTTTCCACGTCAATCTGATCCATGAGTTGTGGCTGCGGAAACGGATCCAGCAGTTTCTCAAGAAACGCACTCGGCCGGGCGACCGGACGCCCGACGCCGAGCTGGAGCGACAGGCGGAGCGCGAGTTGCTCGCGACCACCGAGCGGGACCTGGTGATGGCCCACTATCGGCGCGACGCGGTCAGCGATTATTACCTCGAGCGAGAGCTGGATCGGCCGCGACCCAGCATCAAGCATCTGTACAACGACCCCGAGGCCCAGCCGTATCTCCGCAACTATCTGGCTCTTGTGATTCGCCAGGTGCTGCTGAACCAGTTCGAGGAGCAATTGGAGAGCCGGTTCCGCTTCGAGCTGGAGCACATGAGGAGCAGCGTGCGGTACTTTGCGCGTTCGATCGGCTTGGTGACGTGCCTGGCGATCCTCAACGCCAACAGCAACGTGGTCGAGCCGATCATCCAGAAGGGGCTCGACGCGATGCCTCTGGAAAAGAACGACCTGATCGACTACGTCAAGTACGCGGTCCGGGCGGTCAAGAGCATCTTCGATCCGCGAGTCGCAGAGGATTACCTGAGCCGGATTCGCGCCAGTCTTCAGCCGGGACTGGTGCCGTTGGGCTGCGAGCTGGAGTTGAGCAATCTGGGCGCCGCGGCGGTTGAGCCGTTGCGAAGCCAGACCAAGGCGGTCGATAGCGTCTACGATGGTTTCAAGTACTTCTACGATTTCCAGTTGGATGTCCTATGCTGGAAGCTGGGCGGCTACATCGACGACCATAGCGGGTACAACGCCCGTCCCCGACGGCAAGGATTCTTCGAGATCGCTCCGGGCCGGCTCAGCGTCGCGGGCGAATTGTCCCGTCCGTCCACCGGAGATCCCTGGCTGCTGAGTCGGTTGATCCACGATCTGATTTGTTTTTTCCGGATCGGGCCGCACAGCTTGCACCTGTCGTTCCAGATGCGAAAGAACCAGATCGGCTGCCAACGAGTCCTGCCCCTGGGATTTGTGCAGTGCCTTTTGGCCCTCGGCGGCGGGTTGGAACGCAGGCCCGGGGGGATGTGGATCTCCCGGCTGTGCAAAGGGGAGATCGTTCAACGCACCTACGGGGAAGAACTGGTCTTTGCCCGGACCAGCCGGCGAAATTGGTATCTCGGCGGCGGTGACGACGTTGCGGACAAGCCGCCGTCGCAGGCCATGACGTGCATCCAGCAATACAAGTTTATTCGGCTGGACAAGCAGATCAATTATGAGCCGCTGATCCTGGGCCTCAAGGGCCTGCAATTGGAGTACAATCCCGGCGACTACCTCACTGCCGAGCAGATGCAGCAATATCCCCGACTCGGCCGGCGATACGAGGAATTGAAGGAATGGGCGCACAGTCCGAGCGAAATCAGCGACCGGACGATCCAGCGGTTCCTGGACACCGTGCATCGCGGACTGATGCACGAACGTCATCACCGGCCCGCCCATCGGCTGCACTACATCGACTATGCCGTGAGCGCCATCGAGGCTCAGTTGAGACAGTTCAACGACCAGGTGACGGGAATCGGCGTCGAGCCGGCCGTCTATTGATCTTGTCTCCAATAGGCCGGAGTGTGTCGGAGCCGCTCAATCGCGCAACGAACGATCTCGTCGTGGTCGAAGGCCATCGACGGCAGGTTCTCGATGTCGCACCATTGGACATTCTCCGCGTCGTCGGCCGCCTGGACCTGGTCCCAACCTCTCTTGGCGATGCCGAAGTAGGCGACCGTGATGGTTCGTCCTCGCGGGTCCCGGCCGGGACGTCCGAACGTGCGGAGTTGCTCCAGGGTGATCCCTTCGAGTCCTGTCTCCTCGGCCAGTTCCCGAGCGACGGCGTCGGGAAGGTCCTCGTCGATCTCGACGAATCCGCCGGGCAAGGCCCAGCGGCCCTTGTATGGGTCCCGCTTGCGCTGGATCAGCAGCAGCCGGGGCCCATTCTCGAAGAACGCGAAAACCGCCGCATCCGCCGTGACCATCGGCCGCGGCCACTCGTAGACGTATTTGCCTTTCTCCACCACCGGACTTGACTCCTTTCTGGCTGGACAGGGTCCGGCGACCATTGTATGTCGACCACGTTGGAAGTGGGAAGTCTGATTGTTGATTTTTGATTGGAGAATGCTCCGCCGTCCACAGCGACGACTCTTTCTTCTCCCTTCAAACTTCACACTTCAAACTTCGCACTTCTTCGCGTAGAATCCCGTCCCTATGTCCGAATCGCACAAGAACATTCTGCTGATCAAGCCCAGTTCGCTGGGCGATATTGTGATGGCCTTGCCGGCCCTGTCGATGCTGCGCCGGAACTTCCCTCAGGCGAAGATCAGTTGGCTGGTGCGTCCGGAGTTCGCGCCGATTGTCGAGGGACATCCGCATCTCGATGAAATCATCCTGTTCGATCGCAAGACTCTCGCCAAGGCGTGGCATCAGCCCGCCGCGTTCAAGCAGTTGATGGACCTGATCTCCCGTCTGCGTCGCGGCCGGTTCGATGCGGTGCTCGATCTCCAAGGACTTTTTCGCACGGCGTCCCTGGCCTGGCTCTCCGGCTGCAAGAAACGGTTCGGCCCGGTTTGGCGGAAAGAGTTTGCCCACCTGTTTTACACGACGACGGTCGTGCCTCAGCCCCAGTGGGTCCATGTCATTGACACCTATCGCAAGCTGATTGAAGCGATGGGGGGGCGGGATCTAGGCGTGGAGTTCGTGCTGTCCACAAAGCTCGACGCTGCTGCATCGGCAAAGAATCTCTTGTCGCAGCAGAAGATCGCTCTCGACCGTTACGCCGTAATCATTCCCGGTTCGGCCCAGGTCAGCAAGTGCTGGTCCGCGGACCGATTCGCGGCGTTGTCGGACCGACTGACATCCGAGCACGGCTTAGCCGTCGTCGCCACCGGAGGCAAGTCCGAGAGTCCGATGATCGAACAGATCCGCAGTCTCGCCAAGCACCCGATCGTTAATCTCGCCGGGCAGACATCATTGCCGGAACTGGTAGAAGTGCTTCGACAGGCGAAACTCGTGGTGAGCAACGACACGGGTCCCGGCCACATCGCCGGCGCCTTGGGCCGGCCCTTGGTGATGATGTTCAGTTGGTCGAACCCGCTGCGGGTCGGTCCCTACGGCCGGCCGGAGTGCATCGTCGGCCACGACGTGCAAAGCAGGGGCTTAGCGATCAGGAGCCGCGATCCCAAGCATGCCGTCGGGTACATCACGTTCGACGAGGTCTACGCGAAAGTTGTGGAGCAGCTTACGACTTCATAGGGTCGGTCCTTGACCCACGCGGTGTCTTGCAGCGCAGACCCTATACGCATGGGTTGAGAACCCACCCTACATGACGGTGGTCGGCCTTTCGCCTATTGCCCACGAACCACGGCGATACACCGATCGCAGATGTCCGGGTACTCCGTGTTTGTGCCGACGCTGGGCCAGAAGTTCCAGCAACGCTGGCACTTGGGATGCTCGCTCTTGACGGCGGTCATCGTCGTCTCGATCGCGCCCTCTTCGAGCTTGATCTCGCTGACGATGCACAGGGCTGCGAATTGCGGCAGGCCGAACTTCTTCAACGCCGCCGCGTCTTCGCCGTCGCACTTCATTGTGACCGACGCTTCCTGGTTGCTGGCGATGATCTTGTCCTTGCGGAGGCTTTCCAAGACCTTCAGGACTTCGTCGCGCAGGCCCATGAGCTGCGCCCACTTGGCCTCTTCGCCGGCGTAGTCGATCGTCGGATCAACCTTCGGCATGTGGGCGAGATGAACGCTGGCGCAGTCCTCGGGCTTGACCTTCATCGCTTCCCAGGCTTCTTCAGCCGTGTGCACCAGGATCGGCGCGAACATCCGCACGAGGTCGCTCAGGACGCGGTACATCGCGGTTTGGCCGCTGCGGCGGGCGAGGCTGTCCTTGCCGTCGCAGTACATCCGGTCCTTCAGGACGTCCATGTAGAGGCTGCTCATCTCGACCGAGCAGAAGTTGTACAGCGACGAGAACACCTTGTGGTAGGTGAATTCGTCGTAGGCCTCGGTCACTTCGGCGATCAGTTTCTGGAGCTGCTGCATCGCCCATTTGTCGATCTCGAGCATCTGCTCGTAGGGGACGGCGTCTTTGCCCGGATCGAAATCGTTGATGTTGCCGAAGAGGTACCGCAGGGTGTTGCGGATCTTGCGGTAGGCGTCCTGCGTCCGACCGATCAATTCGTCGTTGCAGCGGACGTCCTCCTGATAGTTGACGCTGGAGACCCAGAGACGCAGGATGTCCGAGCCGTACTTGGTGATCTCATCCTGGGCGTTGACGTAGTTGCCCAGCGACTTGGACTGCTTCATGCCTTTCTCATCGACGGTGAATCCGTGCGTGAGAACCCGCTGGAAGGGCGGCTTGGAGAGGACGCCCAAGGCCGGTAGCAGCGAGAGCTGGAACCAGCCGCGATGCTGGTCGGAGCCTTCGAGATACATGTCGACCGGAACCGGCCAACCCTCGCGTCGCGAGCAGACGCTGTACCAACTGCATCCGGACTCGAACCAGACGTCGAAGATGTTCTCCTCTTTCTGCAACTCGTCCAGGTTGAGGCCCTCGGGCAGCTTGAAGTCGTCGCCGAGAATCTGTCGCGGCGTGTGCGTGAACCAACTGTCCGAGCCGTGCTTGGCGACGTGCGCCGCCACGGCCAGGACGGATTCTTTCGTCAACAGGACCTGCCCGTCTGCGCCGGTGAAGACCGGGATCGGCAGACCCCAGCTCCGCTGGCGGCTGATGCACCAATCCGGCCGGGATTCGAGCATGCCCGCGATTCGCTTCTGGCCCCAGGCGGGGATCCACTGCACGTGGTCGAGGCCTTCCATCGCCATCTGGCGAAGCGTCTTGCCTGTGTCGGGCGACTCTCTGTCCACGCCGACGAACCACTGCTCGGTGGCGCGGAAGACAATCGGGTCCCGGCTGCGCCAGCAGTGCGGATAGCTGTGCTGGATCTGGCTCTGGGCGAAGAGCCAGCCGTGTTCCTGGAGCCAGCCGTTGACTTCCTTCTCGACGCTGAGGACGTTCTTGCCGCGAAGCCACTGCGGAACCGTGTCGTCATAGTTGCCGTTGCTCAGGACGGGGGAATAGACCGCCAGGCCGTACATCTGGCCGGCCATGTAGTCTTCCTGGCCGTGGCCGGGGGCCGTGTGGACCAGACCGGTGCCGTCTTCGAGCGTCACGTAGTCGGCCATGACCACCATGTAGGCGTCCTTGTCGGTCGGGTTCTTCTCGACGAACGGATGCTGGTATCGCAGGTCGTCCAGCTCGCTGCCCCGCACGGTCTTGGGGGCCAGGGAGTATTCACCTTCGGCGAGCCGGCCGGCTTTCGTCACCGCCTGGACGCGTTCGGCCGCGATCACGGATACGTAGGAGCGGCCGTCCTTCTCGTAACGGATCGTCGTGTACTCGAAGTTCGGATGCACCGCGACCGCCAGGTTGGCCGCGAGCGTCCAGGGGGTCGTCGTCCAGATCATGAAGCAGACCCGGTCGCTCTTGGCCTGTTCAGCCGTCACCAGCCCCAACTCGGCCAACCGTTGCACGGCGGCCTCGGTGGCCGGGAAGTTGACGAAGATGCTCGGCGAGGAGACGTCTTTGTATTCGAGCTCCGCCTCGGCCAGAGCGGTTTCGCAGCCGGTGCACCAGTGAATCGGCTTCAACTGCTTGTAGACAAGCCCTTTGCCGACCAGTTCGGCAAAGACTTCCAGGATGCCCGCCTCGTAGGCCGGCTTGAACGTCAGGTAGGGCTCCTCGAAGTTGCCGAAGACGCCCAGATCCTGGAACTGCTTGCCCTGGATCTTGACGTACTTGCCGGCGTACTTCATGCAGTCCTTGCGGATCTCGGGCTTGGACATCTCCTTGGCCTTGGCGCCGAGGTCCGTCATCACCTTGGATTCGATCGGCAGGCCGTGGCAATCCCAGCCGGGGATGTACGGCGTGTCGAACCCGGTCATCGTCTTGTACTTGATCACGAAGTCCTTGAGGACCTTGTTGATCACATGGCCCATGTGGATGTCGCCATTGGCGTAGGGCGGCCCGTCGTGCAGGATGTACAGCGGCGCGCCTTTGCGGGCCGCACGGATCTGCTCGTAGATCTTCTGCTGGGCCCAGTGCTTTCGCATCTGGGGCTCGCGCTGCACCAGGTTCGCCTTCATCGCGAAGCCGGTTTCCGGAAGGTTCACCGTATCCTTGTAACTGTGTTTGCTTTCATCTGACATTCGAAGGTCCTCTAAAGTCCAAAAAGCGAATCTGCTATGATATGCGTCAGGGGGGCTTTCGTCAAGGCCGTACGCGGCGTCGGGCCGAGGCCCCGGCCCAGGGTGCATGACCGTAGTTGCGTGGGTATCGCTGGCGGGGCGCGTTCGCGGCGTGCGTTTGCCGCTTTGGGGATACCAGCGGGGAGAAAGGA
>CALMMH010000549.1 GCA_937868145.1 uncultured Phycisphaerales bacterium | reverse complement strand
GACGAGGACCGAGATACGGCTCTGGAACCGCAGATGAACGCGGATAACGCACGGCACGCGGACATGGAGGACGCGTTCCAGATCGAAGTCGCCTTTCGCGTGTGGAAGCTGGGCCTGCGAATCCGCGAGATTCCCATCCTGTTCGTGGACCGGGTCGCGGGGCAATCCAAGCTGGATCGTCGCATCGTTTGGGTGGCTCTCTAGGACTCTGGCGTCTTCGCCTGCTCTCGCTGGCCCATCGCTTGTAGCCCTCAAGAAGGGTTTGGATCGGGAAGTTCCGTCGGACTTGTCGTATCTTTCGTTTGACAAGAGCCGGGCAAGAATAGGAAAATGGCAGTGGTTGCGGCGAAGGAAGGCAAGCGATGAATGGTAGGGAGAAACGAATTCGGCGTGGGAGACCGGCTTCGGACGGAGCGAGGGAGTTGTCTACCCCAATCATCCATCATCGATCATCCTTCATCAATCCTCGCGGATTTACTCTCATTGAGCTGCTGGTGGTCATCTCGATCCTCGCGGTGCTTTTGGCGATCCTGCTGCCTTCTATTCAGCGGGTGCGAAAGCAAGCCAAGGCGGTGGCGTGCCAATCCAACCTCCGCCAGTGGGGCGTCGTCTTCTCGATGTACATGAACGAACACAACGAGCAACTGAACTGGGATACCGGGGCTTATTGGTGGAGGTGGAGCCGAGGCTACTCCGGCGATGTGAACGATCTGCTCCTGTGCCCTGCGGCCAGACGATATGAGGTGAACAAGAACGATCCCAAGTGGGAAGCAGCTGAATCCATGGGATGCGGCACCGGGAATACATTCTCCCCCTGGAAGGGGACAGACAATTCCATGGGCGGGATGTTCTACGGTAGTTATGGGTTCAATGCCTATGGATACCATGTCGTCAATCGGCCTACCGGCACGGTGCCGCTCAGAGGCGGAACTGCGTCCAGTCATCTGTATCGTCTCGGGGGCTCCCGAACACCGATCCATCTGGACGCTCCGTGGTGGCAGGCCCTCGGCGCAGGTTCCCCTCCCGCACACGAGGGAGATATTACTCAGGATCAGGTCTGCATGAATCGACACGACGGAGCCATCAACAGCCTGTTCCTCGATTGGTCGGCCCGCAGAGTGGGGCTCAAGGAACTCTGGACGCTCAGGTGGTGTCTCACGTTCGATACTGCGGGCCCCTGGACCAAGGCCGGCGGCGTCCAGGCGGAGGATTGGCCGAAGTGGATGCGTGGATTCAAGGACTACTGACGTCGCGGGGCGGTGTGTGGAAGCGTGGATGCGTAGAAGCGTAAAGAGGTGCGCACGGCGGTGCGTGAATGCGATGGATGGCAAAGACAGACCAATCGTCAATCGTCAATCGTCGATGGTCGATCGGCCCGCTTTCACCCTGATCGAACTGCTGGTCGTGATTTCGATCATTGCCTTGCTCCTGGCGGTCCTGATGCCGGTTGCGTCGCGAGTCCGCGGGCAAGCCAAAGCCGCAGGCTGCCAGGCGAATCTCCGTCAGTGGGGTCTGTACTACGCCATGTATACGCAGGATAACGACGGAGAATTACCCATCTGGTGGGATTGCCCTGTTCTGCCCGGTGTCGCAATCAGTGAGTTTTTCACTTCCGACTATGGCAGTGCGAGCGATCTGTCGAATGGCGCCACAATGCGTGGGTACCAGAAGCTGTTGCTCTGTCCGACGACCCGATGGCAGCCGCTCAGGTCTGCATCTGCTACCACCGGTACGGAGAACGGAACGACTCGACTGGCTTGGAGCTTCTCGGAGGGCTATTGGCTCCATGATATTTTGGGCTCGAGTTACTCACTGAATGTGTGGTTTCCCGGATCCCGCGTCTACTATGGCGTGAGCGTGCCAAATCTCTGGACTTCCTGCCTGGTCAAGGGAGCATCCGACATACCGGCGTACTCCGACAGCCGGGCCGCATACGCTCTGCCATACGCATATGACGCTCCCCCTTCCACCGAGGACGCGCCCTTGGGGTCCGACCCGATGACCCCTGGCCTGCCTCGCTATGCGATGGACCGCCACGCCGCCGGAATCAATATTCTCTTCATGGATTGGTCGGTCCGTAAAGTCGGAATCAAGGAGCTCTGGACGCTGAAATGGACCAAGGAGTTTGAGCGGTCAGGTTGCTGGACGAAGGCCGGCGGCGTCCGGGCGGAGGACTGGCCGAAGTGGATGCGAGGATTCAAGGAGTATTGACGTCGCGGGGCGGCGTGTG
>CALMMH010000548.1 GCA_937868145.1 uncultured Phycisphaerales bacterium | reverse complement strand
ACCCCGCCTTGCTCAAGCAGCTCATCGTCAACCTGATCGACAAGGTGGACTGGCTCTCCCTGCCGGTGGACGTCAAGGGCACGATCTATGAGGAACTGCTCAATCGTTCGGCCCAGGAATCCGCGCGGGGCGCGGGCCAGTACTTCACGAATCGCGCGGTGATCCAGGCGATGTGCGAGGTGATCCAGCCTACGCCGGCGGACTCGATCTGCGACCCGGCCTGCGGCACCGGGGGCTTTCTCTGCAACGCCTATCAGCATGTCCTGGACCGGTTCGGCAAGGACCTGGACGGCGACGAGAAGCGAGCCTTGCAGGAAGATCTGGTCGAGGGCATGGAACTGTCGCCCAAGGTCGGGCGCATGTGCGCGATGAATGTCTATCTGCACAGCATCGGCGGCGAGAAGGTTGTGATCCACACGGGTCACGACAGCCTGGCCGCGCCCTGGAGCAAGGAATACTCGCTCATCCTGACCAATCCGCCGTTCGGGAAAAAGCAGAGCCTGTTGTTCGTGAACGAGGAAGGCGACACCGAGAAGGATGACCAGGTCGTCTACCGAGAGGACTTCTGGACCTCGACGAGCAACAAGCAGCTCAACTTCGTGCAGCACATCTACACGCTGCTCAAGATCGACGGCCGGGCGGCGGTGGTCGTGCCGGACAACGTGCTGTTCGAGGGCGGCGCGGGTGAGAAGGTGCGGCGGAACCTGCTCCAGAAGTGCCGCGTACATACGCTGCTGCGCCTGCCGACCGGCATCTGGTACTCGCCCGGAGTCAAGGCGAACGTGATCTTCTTCGACAAGAAGGAGGGCCGGCCGAAGGCCTGGACCGACAAGCTCTGGGTCTACGACCTGCGGACGAACCTGCATTTCACGCTCAAGCAGAAGCCCATCCAGCGTTCGGATTTCGATGAGTTCGTGAAATGCTACAAACCGGGCAAGCTGCACGCCCGTAAGCCCAGTTGGAGCGAAGAGAACCCCGAGGGTCGCTGGCGGTGCTGGGACTATGACGACCTACTCAAGCGCGACAAGCTCAGCCTCGATCTGTTCTGGATCAAGGACAAAAGCCTGACGGACACCGACTCCCTACCGGCTCCCGATGTAATAGCAACGGCGATCGCGGACGATCTGGCGACTGCACTGGAGCAGTTCAGCAAGATTGCGGCGAGGCTCGCAAAGAAGAGGGAAGAGTAAAGACAACAGGAGGATGCCAGTCCTTTTCTTCGGATCGGGGCCGGATAGGGATTGATGAGCCGCGAGGGAAGCGGAGAGGAAACCAGAGGTCGCAGGGCGGAAGGGGAGAAAGGGCACAAGGGCGTTGCGTTTGCGTATTGGGCGTGTTTCGCGGCGGCAGATCGTCGCTCGGACCCCGCCGCGGGTCGCTCGTTCTTCAATCTGCGTCAATCGGCGACACCGCCTCGGTGCCCCTGCTTCGGGAAATCTGCGGATGGATTCGTCGCTCGACCCTCGTATCTCGTCGCTCGCTTGAGCGGTAGCCCGCAGCCGCCTCCGGCCGCGACTTCCTCAGGCGTCATAGCGTCACGCCCTCGCGCGTCACGTTCTTGTGGAACGGCATGGCCTGGTACAGGGCAGAATCCCACTGAGCCCGACTGTAGACCACCACGGTCAGAACCTTTCCCGTGCGAACTTCCAGCGGGACCAGTCGATCCACAATCGCCTTTTCCAGATCCATGTCCGCTTCCCGGTCCACCAGGACCAGCAGATCGTAATCGGAATCCTCGTCGGCGTCGCCGCGGGCTCTGGACCCGTAGAGAATCAGATCGGCCTCGGGCGCAACCTCCCGCACTGCCGCCTTGCACAGGGCGAGCAGCCGCCTGTCCGCCGCCATGCCGCTCCAATCTGCTCTTTCGATCATGCTCAATGCCCTCAACTCAATCTCACGCGAACACGGCCTCTATTATAGCACACGACCCTGCCGGCGAGCACATGGATTTGACGCGATTCCCCTGCTCGCCATTCCTAGGAGAACGAGGAATCCAGATTTTCCTCCACGAAGCTCGCGAAGAACGCGAAGGACAACCGGCCCTCCGATGAGAAAGAATTCGCCTCGCGCGGAGACGCCGGGGCGCAGAGGGAATCATCAATCGGTAATCGTCGATAATCGATTCCAAGGGACCATGGGCCGGAGGCGGTAGTCGACCGCTGGGAACTGAGAACCGGCAACTGCCAACCACTCCTCATCCGCAGATTTCGCCGATTGACGCAGATTCTTCTATGAGCCACCGGCCACGGACCGCGGGTCACTTGCCGGATTCTCCTGTTGCCGGCCCGTGGGACGTGGCATAATGGGGGCGTGGCGAAAACCCGTGGAGAGCACAGGAGGTATTCGGATGAATGCTGTGGAGAACGTTGCGGGGCTTGTCGAGGAATATGACACCCTCTTCCAGGAGGTACGCGGCCGCTCGGCCGATTCCCTCGAAAGAAAACTGGTGCGCGACGCCGAGTGGACTCCCGAAGCGGCCGAACACCTGCTTCGGCTGGCCAGAGACTACGGCTCCTTCATGCTCCGAAACGCCCTGGCGATCTCCCTGGCCCTGGATATCGAGGATGGTGAGCTTGGGTTCTGACGATGTGCACCCGACATCGTGGCCATTCATGTATTCGCCACAGTGCTGGTCTTGTCATCACTAGTGAATTGGAGTATCGTGGCACGAATGGAAACACCTGATTCAACCCACATCGAAGGATCATTGTCTCGGGCTTGGTATAGTGCCTCGATCACCGAGTTTCTCCAGAGCCGATCTGATGCTATTGTGGGACAACTGGTAATCAAGAGCGAATTCTCGGTTCTCTCGACTCAGAGGGACGCATGGTTGGGCGAAATCGCTCTGCTGCAGGATTGTCTTGGCGGTCTGAGAGGAACAGCGCATCTAGAGTTCAGCATCCCGCGCATGGGACGACGGATCGATGCGGTACTACTGATCGGCCCTGTCGTATTTGTCGTCGAGTTCAAGGTGGGCGAAAGTGAGTTCGACCGATCAGCTCTGGATCAGGTGTGGGATTACGCGCTGGATCTGAAGAACTTTCATCGAGGCAGCCATTCGGCAGCCATTGTTCCCATTCTTGTCGCCACAGAAGCTACGCGGTGCATTCCGTCAGAACTGCATGCCGATGAAGACCGGGTCTATCGACCAGTCCCGACGCATTCTGCAGGGTTGCGGGACGTGATCGACAGGATTCTACAGACTGTTGAAGGAGAGGCACTCGATGGCGAACAGTGGCCGCGTGCCCCCTATCATCCCACGCCCACCATCGTCGAGGCTGCCAGAGCCCTCTACGCTCAGCATTCGGTTGAAGCTATCGCACGTTACGATGCGGGCGCGCAGAACCTGCGTGTGACCTCTCGGCGTGTCGAGGAGTTGGTCGACGAGTCCCGTGTACAAGGACAGAAGGCCATCTGTTTCGTCACAGGTGTCCCCGGGGCCGGGAAGACCCTGGTGGGCCTGAATGTTGCTACCCAACGACGAGACTCAGGTCAGCCGACTCACGCGGTGTTTCTCTCAGGAAATGGGCCTCTCGTTGACGTGCTGCGTGAAGCACTCACGCGAGATGAAGTTGCTC
>CALMMH010000547.1 GCA_937868145.1 uncultured Phycisphaerales bacterium | reverse complement strand
GACCGGGCAGGTCATGTTGTCAGCGGGCACTGAAATGATCTTGCGTTATCGCAAAATTGCGAATAGACTGGGATTGGATGCCGAAGACGACTGTCATCCTATACTGCGAGGAAGACGGATCATGCCCATTCCTTGAATGGCTCGATGAGCAGTCGGTAAAGGCCCAGGCAAAGTGCCTTCTACGTGTGGAACGACTGCGGGAATTGGGACACGAACTGCGGCGGCCGGAGGCCGACCTGCTGCGGGATGGTATCTATGAACTTCGCGCGAGTCTCCAAGGCGTCAATTATAGGATCCTCTATTTCTTCCACGGGACGGTGGCGGCCGTGGTGGCTCACGGGATCGTGAAGGAGAGCGCCGTTCCACCGAAAGAAATCAATCGTGCGGTTGAGCGAAAGAAGCGGTTTGAAGCGAATCCGGCAAGACATAGCCTGTCAGTGGAGGGTGCAGAGTGAACAAGAACACGAAGGTCACGTTCGACGCTGTTGAGATCATCCATCGTCGGTACTTCAAGGGCAGGCCTGAGCGGTTGAAGGCTCTGGAAGAAGCCCGGGCGGATGATGACGTCGCGCGGAAAATATTCGAACTGCGGACCAAGGCCGGCCTCACGCAAGCGCAACTCGGCAAACTGATTGGTACGACCGCGTCGGTCATCAGCCGTTTGGAGAGTGCTGACTACGAAGGACATTCGCTGGCGATGCTGCGCCGGATTGGCGCAGCCCTGAATCAACGGGTCGAGATCAAGTTTGTTCCGATCCGGCGGTCTGCGTAACCGTGAGTGACCTGCCCGGTCTTTTGTACCAATCCGATTGAGAGTATAGCGCGGAGCCAGAGGCGCTGAGACGGGACCTTCGGATGCTCCCTTCGCCTGCAGCACAGGTTCGGGCAGGCCGGCGAGGACAGGGGTCAAGGCCGGGCGCAGCGAGTTCAGCGAAGAGCCTTGACGCCGCCCGCAGCCGGCCGCATTCAAGATGAGGCAGGCGAAGGGAGCCCCCCTGGATTCACGGCGCTCAGCCTTGTGCAGGCAAGTCCTCAGATGCCCGCCATGTCCGCGTCTCTGACGAAGTCTGTTGCCTCGCTTTGATGCTCGTCTTCGCCCCTTGTTCAGGCCGCTGAAACCCAGCTCGCCGGTGCCGGTGGCCTGTAGCCCAGAGCACTGTGTGGCCGCACCGTGTTGTAGTGCATCCTCCACATCTCGATGACCACTTGCGCTTCTCTTACCGAATAGAAAATCTCCCCATCCAGGCATTCGTCCCGAAGCTTGCCGTTGAACGATTCACAGTATCCGTTCTCCCACGGGCTGCCGGGCTCGATGAACAGCGGCTGCGTGCCGACCGTCGCCAGCCACTCCTTCACTCTCCGCGCTGTCATCTCCGTGCCGTTGTCCGACCGCACATGCCCGGGGATCCCGTGGGCGAGCATGCAGTCGCCCAGCGCCTCGATCACATGATGGCTGTTCAGCCTGCGCGCTACTCGAATCGCCAGACACTCCCGCGTGAACTCGTCGATCATCGTCAGCAGCCGCAAGCTTCGGCCATCGTGAGTCCTCGCCTGCACAAAGTCGTAGCTCCAAACATGATTCTGCCTCTCCGGCCGCAACCGGACACACGAGCCGTCGTTCAGCCACAACCTCCCGCGTGGCTTCTGCTTTGCCGGCACTTTCAGCCCCTCCCGCCGCCAGATCCGCTCCACCCTGTCTTTGCCCACCACCCATCCGGCCTGCTGCAGCAGCGCCGTGACCCGCTTGTAGCCATAACGGCCATACTCGCTGGCCAAGGCGATGACCGCCTGGGTGAGCTGATCTTCGTCGCTGCGCTGCGTGGGCTGGTAGCGTTGCGTCCCGCGCGGCTGCCCGACAAGCCGGCACGCGTGCCGTTCACTCAAACCCTTCTCCCGAGCGTGCTGAACGGCCACGCGCCGCCGCTCGGGGCTTAGAAGTTTCCCTGCGCCACATCGCGCAGCACTTGCT
>CALMMH010000546.1 GCA_937868145.1 uncultured Phycisphaerales bacterium | reverse complement strand
GTTTTGCTGGCCGAATCGACCATGATCCCCACGGATTCCAGAGCGGTAACGCCGAGGAGCGGCTCACAGTCCGGCTCGCCGAAGATGATTCTTCCGGCGGTGATCTCGCCCATGAACTGGATGCGGGCCAGGCCGTAGGCGTACTCGCGGATCTGGCCGTCCGCCAGCTCGTAGGTCATCTTGCCTTCCCTCCGGAGGCCGATCTTGTCCAACTCAGGAGCGGGCACCAGCGAGTCGGTCGCGCCCGTATCTACGAGAAAGACCGCTTCGTACGATTTTTCGCCGTTGCCGATCGCCGTGATCTTCGTCGTAACCCTTGTCAAACCCATTGCTTGCCTCCCTCTATCGCAAGACACAAGAACAACTCCGGCATGCCGCTATTGTACCCAGACGCGCTCTTCCAGGCAAGGATTCGGAATTGTCCGCGGCACCGGGTCTGGCGGGCACACAGACCCTTCAGGGGCATGAAGGGAATCATGTCGCTCTTGCTCCGGCGGGGGAAACCCCCGGACCCCGCTGCCCTCCCAACCGCCGATTTCGCAGTCAAATCCGGGGTTCTCCGACAAATTTTCGGCCCGGCCGATGATTTCCCTGCGTAAGGCTGATTCTCTTGAGTACAATAGTTCGGTTTACGCTTTGTTGGGGATATCTTAGGTTATGACAGATAGGTACTTGGATAGAATCGACAGCCCGGCGGATCTGAAAACGCTGACGGTCCCGGAGTTGGACAAACTCGCCGGGGAGATCCGCCAGTTCATTCTGAATTCGGTCAGCCAGACCGGCGGGCACCTGGCCAGCAATCTCGGCGCCGTCGAGTTGACGCTCGCTCTGCACTATGTTTTCGATTTCCAACGGGACAAGCTCCTCTGGGACGTCGGGCACCAGTGCTACCCCCATAAGATCATCACGGGCCGCAAGGCCGGATTCGAGCGGCTGCGGCACTTCGGGGGAATCAGCGGGTTTCCGAACCCCACCGAGAGCAGCTACGACCAGTTCACCGTCGGGCACGCCGGGACTTCGATCGCAACCGCGATCGGCATGGCCCTGGGCGAGCAGTTGAAGACGGCCGGTTCAACCGCCGGCGTGAAAAACGCGCCGGCCGCGGCTCAACCCGCAGCGCGCGCGACGCAAGAGGCGTCCCGCAGTTCCCCGCGGGTCGTCGCGATCGTCGGGGACGCCAGCATCGTCAACGGCGTTTCCTTCGAAGCGCTCAACAACCTCGGCCTGGTCAAGCGACAGATGTTGATCGTGCTCAACGACAACAGCATGGCGATCGACGCAACCGTCGGCGCGGTGGCCAAGTACTTCTCCAAGGTGCGGCTCAGCCAAACCTACGACGGCCTGCGCTCGACCACCAAGAACATCCTCGAACACGTCCCGGGCATCGGCCGCAGCGTCGATGAGACCCTGGAGCGAATCAAGAAGGGCATCCGCATGGCCCTGCCGCAGAGCCAATTGTTCGAGAGCTTGAACGTCCCGTACTTCGGCCCGGTGGACGGCCACGACATCGAGTCTTTGATCCGGCTGTTCAAAACCCTCGGGCAGATCGATCACCCGGTCCTGCTGCACGTGTACACCAAAAAAGGCAAAGGCTTCCACCCTGCCGACAACGGTCCGACCCGGTTCCACTCCACCGGTCCGTTCAAGATCAACGGCGACAACACGGTCGAATGCTCCACGGGAGATCAGACTCCCAGCTACACCGACGCCTTCGGCGAGTCGCTGACCGCGTTGGCGGAGCGGGACGAGCGGATCGTGGCCATCACCTCCGCGATGTGCGACGGCACCGGCCTCCAGGAGTTTCGCAAGCGGTTCCCCGAGCGGTTCTACGACGTGGGAATCGCGGAGAGCGCCGCGGTGGACATCGCCGCGGGCCTGGCCAAGACCGGCATGAAGCCCGTCGTGTGCATCTACTCGACCTTCCTCCAACGGAGCTTCGACCAAATCTTCCAGGAGGTGTCGCTGCAGAATCTGCCGGTGGTGTTCTGCGTGGACCGTGCCGGAATGGTCGGCGCCGACGGCGCCACCCACCACGGCCTGATGGACATCGGCTATCTGCGGATGCTGCCGAACATGGTCCTGACGGCCCCCGCCAACGCCCTCGAAATGCGGCAAGCCCTGCAGTTCGCCTTCTCGCACAGCCAGCCGGTGGTGGTTCGCTATCCGAAGGAGCCCGTTTCCACCGAGCAGGCCGTGCCGACGACATCGGAGAAACCGTTCGAGCTGGGCCGCAGCGTCCTGGTTCGCCGGAGTCTCGAGTCCTCGCTGACGATCATCTCTTATGGGACCATCCTGAAGGAGGCCCTGGAAGCGGCCGACAGACTCCGTGTCGCCGGGATCGAAGTCGACGTGATCAACGCCCGGTTCGCCGCCCCGATCGACGAGGGATTCCTGAATCTGCTGGCGGAAGGCAAGAGACTGATTACGGTCGAAGACCACTCCCTTTCCTGCGGTTTTGGCTCGGCCTTGCTGGAATTGGCTGCGACCCGCGGTTGCGAGATCGGTCGCATCCGGGTTCTGGGCGTGCCCCGGCGTTTTATCGGGCACAATTCCCGTGGCGCGCAGCTTATGGAGGCCGGGATTACTGCCGATGAGATAGTCAAAACGGCCAAGGAACTGTCTATTGAACGGCAAATCAGGTCAACTCGACGTCCGGCAGGATCCCTCGGGGTCCCCAACGCGAAGTAACGCGTCGGGAAGCCCTGCGCTGCCCCGGTTGATCCTGTTCGGCGACCCGGAGAAAGGTCCCGTCGCCGAGGCGATGCGGGACTTCGCGTTGTTCCTCCAGAACCGCGCCGAGATCATCGCCAGTTGCCATATCGCCAAGTGCACGCCGGAGATCCTGCGGAGTTGCAACTACGCGGTCGTCCTCGGCGGCGACGGCACCATCATTTCGGCCGCCAGAAACCTGAGCGAGGCGGGCGTCCCGGTCATCGGAGTGAACCTGGGCAAACTCGGCTTTCTGGCCGAGTTCAGCGTCGCGGAGTTCAAGGAACGGTTCGCCGACATCGTCGGCGGCAAGGCCTCCATCGAAACGCGGATGATGCTGGGGTGTCGGGTCTGCGGGAAGTCGCAGGGAGGATGCGAGAAGTTCTATTCCAAGGCGGTGAACGACGTGTTCATCACCGCCGGACCGCCGTTCCGCGTGATCGAGCTGAAAATCGCGGTGGACGGCCAGCGCGTGGCCAGTTGCGTCAGCGATGGCCTGATCGTCTCGACGCCCACCGGCTCGACCGCTTATAACCTCTCGGCCGGCGGGCCGATCCTCGACGACTCGATGCAGGCGATGGTGATTACGCCCATCTGCCCGCATTCGCTGAGTTTTCGGCCGATCGTGATCGACGCCGGCAGCGTGATCCAGATCACTTTCACACGGATCAACGAAGGCACGACCGTTTCCATCGATGGGCAGGTCTCCTCCGGCCTGGCGCTCGACGATGTGGTTCAGATCACTCGGGAACGAAACGGCTTCAAGGTCGTCAACAATTCTCAGCGGACCCGCTGGGACACGCTGGCCACGAAATTGGATTGGGCCAGAAATCCCCGATATAAGAGCGAATTGACGTGATCCGGCGCGAGGGCAAAAGGATTGCGAACCGGATTCGAAGCAACCGGATAAAAGACAACATGACAAGGTCGCGACAAGACAGAGGCCTGATTGGGCACGGACTCGCACGAACGTCCACGGACGCGCACGGACAGCGTCTGTGTCTGTCCGTGCAGGTCTGCGTGGGTCTGTGCCTTGTCTTCTTCGCGACGATCGCCGCCGGCTCGATCCAGTCTCCGACGGTCCCGCAAAGCAGCTATCGCAGCGGCCTGGTCCGCAGTCCCAACCCGATCGACACCTCGTCCAATCTCCCGATCACAGGCAACGTCCAGGGAGGCAAGCACTTCCGCGGCGACATCCCCTATAGCTCGCCCTCCGCCTTCCAGGCGCCGTTGGGTTCGACGAGCCTCGATTCGTTCCTGAGATACTCCGCCGTGCCCCAGACCCGTGCGAGCCAACCCCAGAACTATACGCCCTTCTACTCTTCGACCGGCAGCGTAACCACCACCGTGCCCGGCTACCAGGGCGTCTTCTCTCCGACCAGCCCGCGAATCGTCGGCGGACTGGGCCAGTCGGCGAGTCAATCGCCGGATTTGATGGCTGCGAGCGAATCCGCCCTGTCCCAAACTTCGACGAGCGACATCAACACCGGCGTTGGTCCGAGCGTGGGAACCCCGCCTTCGCTTCGATACGGGACGCTGTCCAGAAGCCCCGAAGAGATGAGGGGCATCATCGCGAAGGAACTGGGCGGCCAACTGGGCGAGCCTCCGCTTTCGCCGACCGGCGATCCGCTCCTGACGCCCGATGAATACCGGCAACGCCTGGAGCAGTTGCGGCAAGGCGTCGAGAAACTGCAGAACGCGGATGGGCAACCCCAGCAGGATCTGGGCATCGATACCCGCACAACGCCGACGCAGACGACCGGGCCGCAGTCGCTGCAACAGTCGCTTCAAGAGCCCTTGCGGCCGGCGCCACCGTTAGGCGAGCAGCAGGACGCCGCAACCCAACCCGAGGAACGGCTTGCGGAGAACCTCCGGACCGTGCCTCCTTCGGGTCGGCGTCTGGAGCTCTACGATCCGTCCGCCGCCAACTCCGAAATCGGCCTGGCCGCAACGCCGGACCAGACGGGACAGGTCGCCGGGCCCCTTTCGGATCAGGCAGGCGTTCCACCCTCTGAACCGGCCAAGCTCCCTGCCTTGCAGCGAATCGAGGAAACGTCCCGCAAGTTCGACACGGCATCGAAGTTCCTCAACCGCTCGACGAACAACCAGCCCGAGACCGGAACGATCCAGGATCGTCTGCGCAATGCCTCCAAGCGGAACGCCGCAGCTCAAGACGACGCCGAACCCAACCTGACCCGGGCGCAATCGGAAGCTCTGCAGCAGTCGCCCGCCGGCCAGGGCCAGACGTCCCCGAGTTCCGGATCGCTCACGCAGGACCAGTTCAACCACTACCTGGCGGCCGGTCGGCTGTACCTGCGACAGGGCCGATACTACCGTGCGGCGGATTCGTTCACGCTGGCGTCCGTCTACATCCCGCACGACCCGCGAGCGCATCTGGGCAGCAGCCACGCCCTTCTGGCGGCCGGCGAGTACGTCAGCAGCGCCGCCTCTCTGGCCAGGGCCATTGATCTCGATGCCCAACACGCTCTTCAGAAGGTCGATCTCGTGGAGACTCTCGGCGGCCCCGACCTGTTCGTGGAACGAATCTCGAGCCTGGAAGAGCGAGCCCAGGGTGGGGACAACACGACGGAGCTTCAATTCCTGCTGGCGTACGTCTACCTCCAGATGGATCGGCCCGACGAAGCCCGCAACGCAATTCAAGCGGTCAAACAGGCCCTGCCGTCCTCTCCGGCCGTCAACGCACTTTCCGCCGCCATCGACCCGACGACGGCGAAGTGAACCGTCGCTCGCAGGTCTTTCCTGTTTGCGGGGATTCCTCTGCCCGGAGGACCGCGCTCATTGCCCCTCGGCTCGATCAGTTGTCGTCCTTGGATGCGCCGGGAAGAGCGTCGTCGGGCCAGTTCCCGCTGAGCATCGACTGGAACTCGCCGGCCGCGTTGAGAACGACAACTTCGTTGCGGTCGCTCTGTTTCGCGCGTCCTGCGACAAAGCGGCTTTGCGGCGACACCTGGCACGTGACCTGTCCGTTGCCCCTCCAGGAGGGGATCATCGCGTTGTCCTTGTCGAATTCCTCACTCTCCTCGATGGGCAACTTGAGCGACTTGGTCCCCAGCTCATAGATTCCAAACCGATTGTCCTCCATGGGCAGGAGGATTCGTCCGCCGTCGGGCGACAGGGAGAAGAAGTACGCGCCTTCGCCCACGCAGTCGGCCACGCTCGCCGGGAGGATGTTCGACACCACGCCGGTCAGCGCGTCGTAGCAGAATACGGAGCACTTCGACTCGTCGAGATCGCTGGAGGGGATCGTGATGGACGCGCTCGAGAAGAACAGCCGTCCCTCGGCGCCGTATTCGATCTTCATCAGCGGCTGAAAGAGCGTCCCGACGAGCTGCTTGCTCTCGCCCGTGCACACCGATCCCGCCGGTACGCTGTCGGATCCGTCGTAAGCCTTGGCGAGCAACTTGCCGTCGGCCTCGCATACCCTTTGTTCGAAGATAGCTCCCAACATCACCGTCTTCTCGCCCTCGTCCTGCCGCAAGTAGGCAATGGCTTGCGAGTCGAGCCGCCAGTCGTAGCCGAGAGCGACGCCACCCGTCACGAACATCGGCTCCCGGCTGGAGCGAGAGACGACGAACAGGTTTGCGGTTTCTTCGTCCTTGGCCAATCCCACAGTCAGATACGCCACGTTCTTGCCGTCCGGAGAGAAGCGGGGACAAATGGCGTCCAGTCCGCTGGTCGTCAGAATCTCTTTCTTGCTGAAGTCGGAACAAGACATGACGACGATGCGCGAACACTTCAGTTCGGCGTCGCCGATCTTCCGTGCGACCTGATCGCCCAATTTCTGCCTGCATGGCTCGTCGGTGT
>CALMMH010000545.1 GCA_937868145.1 uncultured Phycisphaerales bacterium | reverse complement strand
AGAAGATAGGTCGAATGGCCATTTTGCAAAAGTCCAGTCGGATACGAAAGAGGCCGCCGGCGTCTCTGCCAGCGGCCTCCTAAACGATTATCGAATCAACACCGGGGGGCTCCCCCGATTGCGTCTACAGTTCAACCGGCTTGCACAGGTTCTTGTCGCTGGCGGCCACCCGACCGCACACTTTGCACATGAACTTGCCGTTCCGCACCAGGTCCTTGTACTCCTCGGGGTTGCTGATCTGGAAGCCGAGGTTGTTGAGGTAACAGAGATGTTTATCGTGCCCCGGATGAGGCATTTCGGTCTTCGCCATGTAAATCCCCTTTCTTTACGCCTTTTCTAAGCTCCTTACGACGGTCGGCTTCACAGATCGCCGGTCCGTTCCGATCAGCTCGGTTCTCTATGTACAGACGGATTGCCTTGGCGGTTCAATTCCCTCGATTCACCCGGAAAAAGTATGGCATGGTGGAATGAATCGTCCGCTACGGGATTTCCTCGACGGGACCATACCGGCAGCCTATACTGACGGCCGATGTGGATCATGAACCCAGCACACGATCACATAGAGACTTGGAGGCAGAAGAATGGACTACCGTAGGGTCATCCCTTGCCTGGACACCAGGAACGGCCGGCTCGTCAAAGGCGTCAATTTCGTCAATCTCAGAGACGTGGGCGACCCCGCTGAGAACGCCGCAGCCTACAGCGAGGCCGGCGCCGATGAATTGGTCTTTCTCGACATCACGGCGACCCTGGAGGGTCGAAAGACCTTCATCGACGCCGTGAAACGGACGGTGGCCAGAACCACCATCCCCTTGACCGTCGGAGGAGGCATCTCGAGCTGTCAAGGGATCGAGGAACTGCTGAATCTCGGCGTGTCCAAGGTTTCGATGAACACCGCAGCCGTACGGAATCCCAGCCTGGTCCGAGAGGCGGCAACCCAGTTCGGCAGCGACAAGGTCACGGTCGCCATCGACACCGCCAAGAACCCGAAGATGCCCTCCGGATTCGAGGTGATGATCAAGGGCGGAACCGCCGGAGCCGGGATCGACGCCGTCGAATGGGCAAAGAAAGTCGAAGGTCTCGGGGCCGGAGCGATCCTGCCCACCAGCATGGACACCGACGGCAAGCAGACCGGGTACGACATTCCGATGACACGGGCCATCGCCGACGCGGTTTCCTTGCCCATCATCGCCTCAGGCGGCGCCGGCGCCCTGGAGCACCTGTACGAAGCCATCGACAAAGGCCACGCCGATGCGGTCCTGGTGGCTTCCATCGCGCACTTCGGCACGTTCAGCATCCGCCAAATGAAGGACTACCTCGCCGGCCGCGGCGTGCCCGTGCGGCTCTAGAGACATCGCACTTATTGGTCCTTGGCTTTCGCATCATCCGGGAGCGGCTTCAAAAAGGCCGCTCCCGTCTTTTTCAGCCAAAGTACCCCGCCGCTTCGGCCGATAGGGAGGAGGGTGAAAGTCCATAAGTCCTTATAAACTAATCGATTAATACCTTATGTTCAGCAGACTGAAAAAAGAAGGTTTCCTCCTGAAGACCAAGCTCTTCACGATTCGATGGTACCCCAGCAATCGCTCCTGTCTCCCGGCGGGCAGTCACCGCCGGCCCCCGCAGTTGATGCCCCCGCTGATGGTCCGTAAACCCGAGTGGCGGAGGTAGTCCCATCGATTCCCAGCAGGCTTCCGCCTTCTCCTGGGACGTCGGGCATCAAGCGAGGTCGGCCCGCCTCCCTTAAGAGCACCCCATCCACAATTTCCGGAAGTCACCCGGGAAAAAAACGCTTGACGGCCGGCGGAGTCCCGCTCATAATGCCTTCAGTTCTCGCGGATGTGGCGGAACTGGCAGACGCGCAGGCTTCAGGTGCCTGTGGCCTTACGGCCGTGTAGGTTCGATTCCTATCATCCGCATTCATGCCGGTCGGCCGGGTTGAGAGCCCTGCCGACCGGTGACAAGCCTTTGTTCACTCCCGACGGTCCTTTCTCCTAATCATCGGTGTTTGCACATGTTGAAGCCCATTGCCTACCTCGACCGACCCGCGTATACTCACGGCATGTTGGGAGCCCATCCATGGTGAAGAACCAGAAGAGAATCGAGCAGATTGCGGGAATCGTCCTGATCGGCGCGATCGTCCTCGGCTGCGGACTTGTGATGCAGCCGTTCATCTCGGCCATTCTGTGGGCGGCCATTCTGTGCTTTGCGACCTGGCCGGTGCATGAGCTGCTGCTCCGATGGCTGCGAGGCCGACGGAACATCGCGGCCGGGCTGATGACCGCCCTATTGTCGCTGGTGTTGATCATCCCCTTCGTTGCGGTCGGCCTGACGCTCACCGACAACGTCAGCTCGGCCCTGGCCCAATTCGACACCTATCGAGAGGAAGGCATCCCCGGACCGCCCGCCTCGGTCGAGAAGATCCCTCTGATCGGCTCGAAGGTTCATGAGTACTGGCTCGAATTCACGGTCGACGCCAAGCCGACCCTGGACTGGCTGAAGCCCAGACTCCAGACGGTCGGCCTATGGCTGCTGGGTCACAGTCTGGACTTCGCCCGCGGCGTCTTCCAGGTCGCGATGAGCGTTCTGATCGCGTTCTTCCTCTACCGCGACGGCGCGGGCCTCGTCGAACAGCTCCGAGAGGGCTTCGAACGAATCAGCGGCGACTACGGCCGACGATTGATGGAGATCGTCAAGACGACGGTCCAGAGCGTCGTCTACGGCGTCATCGGCACCGGCTTGGCCCAGGGCTTCGTGGCGGGAATCGGGTTCGCCATCGCCGGCGTGCCGTCGGCGCTGTTCCTGGCGGTGCTCACCTTCTTCATGAGTTTCGTCCCCGTCGGCCCGCCGGTGGTTTGGATCGGAGCGACAATCTGGCTCTTCGCGAAGGCGCCGCTCGGCTGGGGCATCTTCATGGCGATCTACGGCATGCTCGTCATCAGCGGCGTGGACAACATCGTCAAGCCGATCATCATCAGCCGGGGTTCGAAGTTGCCCTTTGTCGTAATGTTCATCGGCGTCCTCGGCGGCATCGCGACCTTCGGATTCATCGGCATCTTCATCGGTCCCACGCTGCTGGCGGTGGGCTTCAGTCTGATGCAGGAGATCATCGGCAAGAGACGTCTCGCCGGCAAGGCGAAGCCCACAGCGACGAAGCCGGCCGAACCCGGCGAATCCTCTGTCGCCGACGAACCGGCCGAGCAGCCTCCGACCGTAGCGGAAGACGCTTCGCAGGGACCTGATCGCGAAGCTTCAACAAGTCCGTAGCTCAGACTCGGCTGGACCTTTTCCGGCCGCTCGGGGTCCGCTTGACGACTCGTTGGGCCGCGAAGGCCTTTTGCAGAATCGTCCACAACGCGTCGGGGTCCTCCGCGTGAAGCACCTGCTCTCGGATCGCGGCCTGATGCATCGTGCGGACGATCATCGCCAGGATCTGGACCTGGAGGTCGCTCTGCGGAGGGGCCAGGATCAGGAAGATGAATCGCGTCGGCTCGCCGTCGGGGGAGTTCCAGTCGATCCCGGTGCGGGACCGGCCGAACACGACCACCGGCCTGTCCAGTTTGGCCAATCGGGCGTGCGGGACCGCGATGCCGTCCTCCAAAGCGGTGCCCATTTCCTCCTCCCGCTGGAGCGCCGCCGAATAGACGACCGGGCCTTCATAGACTGGGTTTTGTGCGGCAGCACAATCCGAAAGCTCCTCCAGTGCCCTGTTCCTCGTCGTCGCTTTCAAGTCGTTGATCGTGGATGCCTTGGTAAGATACTCGAGCAGGCTCACCGCCTTGCGTCGGGAAAGCGAGTAGCTCAACCACGGCCCGAGGATGATGGAGGAGAACACCGCTCCAAAGACGATGGCCACGAAGACCGGCTGCGTGATCAGCCCGAACTGCAGAGCCAACAGGCCGATGACCACCTCCATGGCCCCGCCCGGCGTGTGAGCCACCGAGATCGGCATTCGATCGTCCCTGGGAAGCTGCGTCATGGCGACGCCCAGCCAGGCGCCCAGGAACCGCCCCCCGATGCCGATCACGGTGATGAAGACGACAAGAAACAGATCGAAGTGGGTGAGGAAGTCGATTCTGAGCCCGATGCCGGCGAAGAAGATCGGGACGAACAGCGCGTAGACCATCTGGGAAATGACCTGGCGGGTCCGCTCGGAAAGGGCGCGAGCCTGGCCGGCCATGACGCCTGCGATGAAGAACCCGAACAGGGCATGAATGCCGATCCGCTGGGTAATCGCGCCGCAGAGAACTCCCAGCAAAGAGATGAACGTCAAGGAAGTGCCCGGCTCAGGCATCTCCCGCCGGCGAATCTGCGAGATCACCGCGTTGGCCAACCACCGGCCGGCGGTCAGACACAGAATCGTGAAGCCCACCGTCGCGCCGAAGATGGCGAGAGTCCTGGTCAGTTCCAGGCTGGCCTGGGTGAAGAACCCCAGCACCATCGTGAACAG
>CALMMH010000544.1 GCA_937868145.1 uncultured Phycisphaerales bacterium | reverse complement strand
GGTTTGGGGACAGGGTCCCCAAGGGCCACGGAAGTATGCGAAAACCGGATGAACCGTTTTTCTCTCTTAAAATAGGTCGAATGGCCATTTTGCAAAATGGCCAGATCCGACTTGCGGGGAAGGGAGCTTGGACTATGACGAAGCTGGTAATGGTCAGGCACGGCCAGAGCACATGGAATCTGGAGAACCGATTTACCGGCTGGACCGACGTCGATCTGACGGATCGCGGGATCCAGGAAGGGCACGAGGCAGCCGCAGCCCTCAAGGAGGGGGGGTACGATTTTGACGTCGCCTTCACATCCGTTCTGAAGCGGGCCATCCGCACCCTCTGGATCGTCCTGGACGACATGGACTTGATGTGGATTCCGGTCCATCGGTCCTGGAAGCTCAACGAGCGGCACTACGGCGCGCTCCAGGGTCTGAACAAGAGGGACACCGCGGAAAAATACGGTCTGGAGCAGGTTCAGATCTGGCGCCGCAGTTACGACATCCCACCCGATCCGCTGTCGGTGAGCGATCCCAGGCATCCGGTCCATGATCCCCGTTACGCGAACGTGCCGAAGGAACAACTCCCGGCCACCGAGTCGCTCAAAATCACGCTCGATCGGGTCCTGCCGTACTGGCACGAGACCATCGTTCCTGCGATCCAACACGGGCAGAAGATCTTGATCGCGGCCCATGGCAACAGCATTCGTGCGTTGGTCAAGCATCTCGATGGCGTCAGCGACGAAGAGATCACGGAGCTGAACATCCCCACCGGGATTCCCCTGGTGTACGAGTTGGACGACAACCTCCGGTCCCGGACTCACTACTACCTGGCGGACGAGGAAAAGGTCAAAGCCGCCACCGCGTCGGTGGCCTCGCAGTTGACGGCCGGCCGCAGTGGTCGCTGATTGACGCGTCCCGGTCATGTGTCCCAGTGGAGCCGTTCTTCGTATTTCCAGTAAAAGCGACCCACGAGATGCGCCAAGACGATGGCTGCGTAGAAGGTCAAAAACACGTACACGTATCCCAGCGGCCAGGAGTCGTTGAACCACAGACGCGTCAGTCGCAGCGGAAGCAGGCACGCCGCACAGCAGAACGCCGCCAGCAGGCAATAGGGCGTCAATGCGCTGAACACCGACGTCACCACCAAGACCGGACTCAACGCTCGAAACGATTCGAACATGGTCACGGCCAACAGGGCCATCGGAAAGAGAAATCCGCCCACGCCGAAAAGAGTCCAGAAGATCACGTCCGTGTCGTGGTTCTGGGTGTAGAGAAATGCGGGACCCAGATACGCGCCTCCGCAGGCGAGCACCGTCAGCGACTGGCCGAGCAGCTCTCCGAAACCCGGAGTCGTCGCGGTGGTGTCTATGGCTCGTACGCTCCCGGCGGCGCTGTCGCGGATGCACTCGGCCACGTACCAGTTGATGTAAAGCCCCGCCAGCAGCAGCGAGCCCCAGTGGGCGAAAAAGAGCGGGATCAAGAGAAACAACCCCGGCACAAACGCCGCGGTGAGATCCTGACTGAAGATCAACAGGGGACGCAAGGCGAACGGGATTCCCGAGCAAAGCAGCAGAATGATCAGGCCGAGTTTGGTCATCGGGTACAGGAAGACGTCGATTACCCAAGGCAGGGGACGCTTCTGCGGTTTGTGTTGCCCTCCGAGCGTGTAATCGCCCTGGATCGCTCGCAGCTTCTCCTGAACCTCCTCGGACGTTTCTCCATTTGCGGTATCTCGCGGCGGCATGTCGAACAGGAGCGAATCGCGGAGCGAGGTCGTGGCCGGTTCAGGGGGCTCGTGGACGACTGCCACGGTCTGCACGACGGGTTCTTCGACGCCGGCCGCCGGGACGGTGACAGTCTTCTTACACTGGGGACATCGGCCTTTCTTTCCGGCCTGCCCGTCGGGCACGCTCAGCCGCCTTCCGCAATGCTCGCACGTGAACGTCATTCGTCGCACGCCTCGATCGATTCAATCGGACTCCGAAATCTCTGTCGCCTGTTCCAGTATACCATAGTGGCGGTCGGATGTGTCAAATTCGTGACTTCCATCGCGTGGCAACCGGCTGCTTCGGATGGATTCGTTGGAAGATTCTGGAGCGTTTCCGAACGCCAATGGTACAATAGTGGAAGGTACAAAACGAGAATCGAAGGCCGGCCCGCAAAGCGATCGTGACCATGGGTCGTGTTTTCCAGAGGAGAAACAGTATGCACGCAGAGACAAGACGGTGGATTCTTAGGGTGATCGTGACGGTGTTCTGCATTTCGACTGCCGACGCAGGGCAGATCCTCCGCGTTCCCGGCGTCTATCCGACCATTCAGGCTGCCATCGACGACGCCAACCAGGGCGACATGGTTCTGGTGGCTCCCGGGACGTACAGGGAAGCTGTAAAAATGAAGGCGGGCGTGGACTTGATCGGCAACGGGCCCGCCGGCACGATCCTCACGGCGCAACAAACCAACGCCGTCGTCTCTGGAGCGGACCACTGCCGGCTCGATGGCTTTACGATCACAGGCCACATCCATGAAGACATCGACGGCGTCTATTGCACGGAGGTGAATGATTTCACGATCTCGAACAACGTCATCAAGAACTGCACCTGGAGCGGCGTCAATCTGGTGCGGTCCGCTGCGGTCCTTCGCAACAACGTGATCTTCGGCAATCGCTGTGCCGGCGTATTCCTGTCCTACCCGGCAGCCGAGCCTACCCGCATCATCAACAACACGATCTGGAACAACTCCAACGAGGCGGACATCACCATCTGGCGCGGGGCGAGTGCCCTGATCGTCAACAACATTCTCCAGGACCTCGACTGCGACGAGGCCAGCCTGGCGGAAATCCGTTTTAACGACATCGCCAACCAGCCGGCCGAGGGCGACAACATCCAGGCCGATCCGCTGTTCGTCGATCCGAACGCCGGCGATTTCCATCTCCTGTCCCGGACCGGCCGCTGGGACCCCATCGGGGCGGTCTGGATCGAGGACTACGCAACCAGCCCCTGCATCGACGCCGGCGACGCCGGATCCCCAGTCGGATACGAGCCCGCCCCCAACGGAGGCCGAATCAACCTCGGCGCCTACGGCGGAACCGGCGAAGCGAGCAAGTCGCTTGCCGACGAGTCGATTTAGATCGATGACGCCGGCGAGAACTCCTGGGCTGTCGGCATTCGGCGGCTCTGCACGCGGGTCGTACTCTCCGTCCCCGGTGGGGCTGCCCCGCAATTCCGTGAAGGACCAAAAAAGACGGCCCCAGGCGTCTTTGGGACGCTCGGGGCCGGTTGGTGCTCAGCTCGCGACGATCGGAGATTACGGGGCCAGAACCGTGAGCGTTCCGGTCTCGATCACGACGGTGTTGTTCTTCTCGCCTTCCTTGCCTTCATCGACCCAGTTGTCCGGATCGATCAGCCAGCCGATGTGATACGTCCCGGCCGGAATGCTCGTGGGGAATTTGCCGGACCAGGACAGGTCCGCGGCGCCGCCCTCGCCGATGTCCATTCCCACCAGGCCGATCAAGTAGTCGTCGAACGTGATTTGATCGTCGGCTGAAGCGTAGATCTCGATGAAGAAGGAGTCGGACTGCCGGCCGCCGCGATTGCTGATCTCGCCCATGACCGTCAGACCCTGGTTGGGCTGACCCGCCGTGAGGCTCGATGGGGCGAAGCCGCGATGGCTCTCGCCCAGATCGTACAGGTCCGCCAGGATCGCCGGCTCGATCTCCTTGCAGGACATCCACCAGGCGGAGTTGTCGCGATACCAACCGATCCGCTCGCAGCAGTCGCAGGTGTCGTCGTCGTCATGACCCTGTTCCCAGAAGTCCCAACTGACCAGGATCGGCGTGTTCGGGTCGGTCGAATTGCAGCAGATCACCTTGCCGCCCGCGCCGGCGAAGAGATCCGGTGCATCGCCGGGCTCATCCACCAGCAGGCGGACGCGGTCACCGGGTTTGTAGGCTTCCTGGCAGCAGCCGGCGGGGGAACAGGACAGGAGCACCGAGTGAAGGATCACCTCCGCCAGGGCTCGCTCCTCGCCGACAACCAGACCGTCCGGGAGCACGGCGTACGGCGCGTACAGGCCCGATGCACGGAACTGCCCGGCGGGAACCGGCGTCAACGTCCCGAGGTCCGGCAGATAGTACAGGCCCTTGGGCTCGATGAACAGACCGACGCCTGCGAGATCCGGGCACTCGCCGTCCGTGCAGAGGCGGACCTCCTGCAGGGTCCCGCAGTCGGTGGTAATGTACTTGGCCAGATCCTGCACGGGCACCCACCAGGTGGATCCCGATGGAAAGATCCCGGCCAGCCGCTCGTTGCACTCGAGGTAGGCTTCGTCGGAGCCGCCGTTGGACCAGAGGTTCCAACTGACCAGCACGGAGTTCTCCGATTTGGAATTGCAGCAGATGATCGTGCCGGAGGTCCCTCGCGGCAGATCCACCGCGCCGTTCGGATCATCCTCGCCGATC
>CALMMH010000543.1 GCA_937868145.1 uncultured Phycisphaerales bacterium | reverse complement strand
GTCCCCGATTTGGTAGTCGATCGTTTGACCCTGTGGGAACACGTTGGTGGGTCCCACCACGCCGAAGACGCCGACGCAATTGGCATCCGGCTGTAGAACCGCGAGGTTCGACAAACTGTGAGACCGGCCGTCGAACTCGCCGCTGAACGCCAGACGCTCCAGGCCGATGGGCAGGACATCGTTGCTGTCCACGCCGCTGAAATCAAGGTCGACCGTGAGGGCGAAACTCCTGTCGAAATCCGCAGGTCGATAGGCGATCGCAACGAATTGCTCGGCCGTGTCGATCCGGTAGGGATCGTCGGAATCGCCGCTGCCGCCGGCGTAGCCGGGAGGGACCGTCCCGATCATCGTCCCCGCCGACTGCTCCCACAGCAGATGCGGATAGTCGTTGCCGTCGTCCAACACCCACGCGCCGGTGTAGATCCAGGGTTCATACGTTTCACGGGACTTCATCTCGGCCGAGGTCTTGCCCGAACCCGGCTCAAGGTTGGTGACGCCGCCGGCGTCGGCATTCCAATAGGAGTGCAGCGCCGTCCCGGCGTCATTGCGGCCGACAAGGCCCCCTACCCTTCCGCTACCATAGGGGGCCCCCGCCGCAAAACAAAAGCGGACGTCGCCGTCGTTGAGCCCGACGAGTCCGCCGACAATTCCATCGCCCTGCACCTGGGCAATCGCATAACAGGCGTGCACGAGGCCGTGATTCTCTCCGACCAGACCGCCGACGCTGTCGCTGTCGCCGGCATCCCAGGAATAGGGTGTGAATTCGTAGGTCTCGACGACGACGCCGGTCACGTAACAGCCAAAGATCGCTCCGCCGTCGTTGACGGCCACGAGCCCTCCGCCGACGAAAACCTGCGTGCCGGAGCCGGATCGACGAATATCGACGCGGGTGAGCCCCAGGTTCCTGATCTGCGCAGGGGCGTCGATGTAGCCGAACAGCCCCGCCGCGGCACCTGCCTCGGAGTGGATCGTCAGGTTGCGGACGACATGCCCGCCGCCGTCAAAGAGGCCCTGGAAATAACCGAAAACGGGCCCGTGCGAGCGTCGAATCTCCGGTGCGATCAGGCTCTGCGAGAACACCTGCCCACCCGGCAGATTCGGATCCAAGTCGATGTCGCTGATCAGGACATAGTGCTTGCCGAGCAGTTCGTCATCGTCTCCGATGCCGGCAAGCTGCTCGGCGGTAGCGATCCGGTATGGATCGTTCGGTTCGCCCGTGCCGCCCGCGAAGTCGACAGCCTGCGTCACGCCGCAGGTCGTCAAAATCAGAATCGTCGCCAGAACGCTGAAGACTACTCGATGATTCCGCAAAGCTGCCATAGTCGTTCCCTCCAGGAACTGAGTGACGTTGTCGTCAACGCAACGAGGAAGACTCGTCGACCGCGGTTCCATCCTCGTAACAATTGACGATGCTGCCGCTGTTGGCTCCCACCAACCCGCTGGTCGCGATGCCACGGACGGTCGAACAATCGGCGACAGTCCCGGCGTTGTACCCGGCCAGGACGCCAACATAGGTCGTGGCGCTGCCTCGAGTCGGGGTGCTTCCAGTCGCTGAAGTCATCACAATCGCATCCACCATATGGACCCCGCTGATGCGGCCCGTCTCCCCCACCATGCCGAACAGGCCCGTGTACTGGCGATAGCCGGCCTGGATGGTCAGATTGCGGATGGTGTGACCTTGGCCGTCGAGTACACCTGTGAAGGGTGTGCCCTGGAAGTTGTCCATCAAATCGGCCGTGCCGGGGGCGATCAAAGCCGTCGAATACGTCCTGCCGGCCATGTCCACGTCGGCGGTCAACTCAAACTGTTTGTCCCAGAGTTCCGAATGGTCGCCCAGAGACTCCAGTTGGCCTGCCGTCTGGATCTGATAGGGATTGTCTGCGGTCCCATCGCCAGGATTATCGGTCCAGTCGTACGCCGTACCTGTGCTCAGGACAAGGTCGATCGTCTCGCCGATCGGAGCGATGGCGCCGGGGTCCGCATGGATGACGAGATCCGCGGCGTAAGTCCGATGGAAGTCATAGCCCAGGTCTCCAGGTACGAATCCGGCCGCGACGAGCGTCGCCCGGGCCCGATCCAGGGTCATCCCCGTCACACAGGGGATTAGTTTCAGCCCGGTAATTTCAGTCTGCCAGGCCAAGACAGGAGATGAACCCTCCGGCATGAACCAGGAATCGCCGTCCCCATCAACTGCGGTCCCCCAGAAATCCCAGCCGGCGAAGCTGGCTTGTTGCGTCATTTGGGCCGCCGTCAGCGGAGTCCCGATCTCATTGTTCGGCCCGCCGCCATCGTTCAGATCAAGAAAACACGAGTCATTCACAACACTTGCG
>CALMMH010000542.1 GCA_937868145.1 uncultured Phycisphaerales bacterium | reverse complement strand
GTCGAACTCAAGGCCGGCACCAACGTCAAAACGGTCTCGATCCCGGTCGGGGCCCGTGGACTTCACGACTTCGAGGCGGTCTTCCTTGCAGACGATCCCAGGCAGGACAAGATCGCCGAGAACAATCGTGCCGCCACGATGACCTACGTGGCCGGGCCGGGTTACGTCCGCGTCTTCGACGTCGACGGCGGCGGCCAGGCGCTGACCCGTGCTCTCCAGGAGGCGGGGATCAATACGGTTCGCAGCGATGTCTCCGAGTTGCCGGACCAGTTGACGCACCTGCTGGACGTGGATGCGATCGTGCTGGTCAACACGCCGGTGCAGCACTTCACGATGGCCCAGCAGGAGATGCTGTGTCGGTACGTGAACGATCTGGGCGGGGGGCTCGTCATGGTGGGCGGGTCGGACTCGTTCGGGGCCGGCGGCTGGATCGGCTCTCCGGTGGCCTCGATCCTGCCGGTCGATCTGGACCCGCCGCAGAAGAAGCAACTGCCGATGGGGGCCCTGGTCCTCGTGATGGATCGCAGCGGTTCGATGGCGGGCGAGAAGCTCGAGATCTGCAAAGCGGCCGCGGCGGGCGCCGTCCGCCTGCTCAGCCAGCGAGACCAGGTCGGCATTCTCGTCTTCGACGCGGCCTACGAATGGGTCGTGCCGCTCAGTCCCGCCCTGGACAAAGAAGGGATCTCTCACAGGATCGGACAGATCGGCGGCGGCGGCGGGACCGTCATGGGACCGGCCATGAAGGAAGCCTTCGCGGCCATGAAGAACTCCAAACAGGGGATCAAACATGTGATTCTCCTGACCGACGGGCAGACGACGGATCCGGATGTCTGCAGCTACGTGGGACAGGATATGGCTGCGGTCGGCATCACCATCTCGTCCGTCGCGATCGGCCAGGGGGCTCACACGGAATTGCTGCATGGCATCGCTGTCGGCGCACAGGGTCGTTTCTATTCTGTCGAAAACCCGGCGGAAATCCCCGAGATCTTCATCAAGGAGGCCCAGGTCATCCGGCGGTCGATGATCGTCGAGCAGACGTTCTCGCCGCAGGTGGTGTACTCGCTCAGCGAGATTCTCAACAGTGTCCCGGCGTTGCCGGCTCTCGACGGATACGTTCTGACGGGTCCCAAGGGCGGCCTGAACCAGGTGATCCTGGGCAGCAACGAAGCGGACCCGATCCTGGCGACCTGCCAGTCCGGCCTGGGCCGATGCGTTGCGTTCACCAGCTCGGTCGACAGCCGGTGGGCCGCGCAGTGGCTCCAGTGGTCCGACTTCGCGAAGTTCTGGGAACAGACGATTCGCTGGGCGGGCAGGCCCTCGCAATCGGCCGACTGCGAGATCCTCACCGACGTGGAAGGGCAGGACGCGACGGTTCGGGTGGAGGCTTTCGACGCCGAGGGCAAATTCCTGCAGCTTGCGTCCGTCGAAGGACAGGTCCTGACGCCCGAGATGAAAGCGGAGTCCCTGCAACTGACGCAGACCGGTCCGGGACAGTACGGCGGTCGGTTCCGGGCCCTCTTGCCGGGAAGCTACATCGTGAACCTTCAGTATCGCAAGACCAGTCACGAGGGAGATTCGTCCTCTCCGCAGGACGGCGCTCGTCTGGCCAACGCGATCGTGACGGTCCCCTTTGCGCCGGAGTTCCGGGACCTGTCCGACAACACGCCGTTGCTGAAGGAGATCAGCGAGATGACGGGCGGCCGCGTCCTGCCGCTGGAGTCAGACCCGAACGAAGTGAATCTGTACGACTACGCGGGTCTGCGGTTCCCCGAGACGCATCTGCCGTTGGTGCAGCCGCTGATGCTGGTGTGGGTTGCCCTGTTCCTCACGGATGTCGCGGTTCGTCGCGTGATCCTCGATGTGCGGGCGAGGTTGCGGAAGGCTGCGGCCTGGTTGACCGCCACGGCCCGCCAGGAAAAGGATGAGCGGATCTCGCGTCTCCAGGCCCGAAGCCAGAAGTTGCGGGCCCAATGGGCGGCCGGCGCGGCCGAGGGCGTCTTCTCGAAACGATACCAAGGCGGCGAGAAATACCAGGGCGATACGATCGGTTCGGAGTCCAGAAAGCCGGAGCCGTCGGCGACACCGCCTGTCGAGGAATCCAAACGGCCCAAACCGCCGTCGGAGAGCACGCACATCGATCAGCTTCTCCAGGCCAGACGCAGGAAGGCAGGTCGAGATGAGAAATGAAATAGAAACGAACCGCCGCGGGCGCCGTGGACGAACGCGCCGAACTGGGGGCAGAGCCCCTGAGATCAACGAGCGATTGGAAGAATCGTAG
>CALMMH010000541.1 GCA_937868145.1 uncultured Phycisphaerales bacterium | reverse complement strand
GCCGTGCAGATGGGCCTGATCTACGTCAATCCGGAAGGCCCGAACGGCAACCCGGACCCGATCGCCGCGGCGCGGGATATCCGCGAGACCTTCGCTCGCATGGCGATGAACGACGAGGAGACGGTGGCCCTCATCGCAGGCGGCCACACGTTCGGCAAAACCCACGGCGCGGGCCCTGCATCGCACGTGGGACCTGAGCCCGAAGCCGCGGGCATCGAGACGCAGGGCCTGGGCTGGAAGAGCAGCTTCGGCAGCGGCAAAGGCGGCGACACGATCACCAGCGGCCTGGAAGTCACCTGGACCTCGACGCCAACAAAGTGGAGCAGCAACTTCTTCTGGAACCTGTTCGGCTACGAATGGGAGCTGACCAAGAGCCCTGCCGGCGCCCATCAGTGGATCCCCAAGGGCGGCACAGGCGCTAATTCGGTGCCGGATGCGCACGATCCGTCGAAGCGCCACCCGCCGGCCATGCTGACCACGGACCTCGCGTTGCGGTTCGACCCCGCCTACGAGAAGATCTCCAGACGCTTCTACGAGAATCCGGACCAGTTTGCGGACGCGTTCGCCCGGGCGTGGTTCAAGCTGACGCACCGCGACATGGGCCCGCGCGCACGCTATCTCGGCCCGGAGGTTCCGGCCGAAGAGCTCATCTGGCAAGACCCCATCCCTGCCGTCAATCACAAGCTGATCGATGGACAGGACATCGCTTCTCTCAAGGGCAAGATTCTGGCTTGCGGCCTGTCTATCTCGGAACTGGTTTCGACCGCCTGGGCCTCGGCGTCCACCTTCCGTGGCTCCGACAAGCGAGGCGGCGCCAATGGCGCCCGGATTCGTCTGGCGCCGCAGAAGGATTGGGAGGTCAACCAGCCTGCCCAACTGGCGAAGGTGCTCAAGACCCTGGAGGGCATCCAAAGCGCGTTCAACAAGGCGCAGTCCGGCGGCAAGAAGGTCTCGCTGGCGGACCTGATCGTTCTGGCCGGTTGCGCGGGAATCGAGCAGGCTGCGAAGAACGCGGGCCACAAGGTGACGGTTCCGTTCACGCCGGGACGCATGGACGCCTCGCAGGAGCAAACCGATGCAGCGTCGTTCACCGTGATCGAGCCGAAAGCAGACGGCTTCCGCAACTACCTGAAGACCCGCTATGCGGTATCGGCCGAGGAAATGCTGGTCGACAAGGCGCAGTTGCTGACCCTGACGGCGCCGGAAATGACGGTGCTCGTAGGCGGCATGCGCGTTCTGAAGACCAACTTCGGCGGGTCCCGGCACGGCGTCTTCACCAAGCGGCCGGAAACGCTCACCAACGACTTCTTTGTGAATCTGCTCGACATGAGCACGGTGTGGAAGGCAACCTCGCAAGATGGGGACGTATTCGAGGGTCGCGATCGCGCAACGGGCGAGCTCAAGTGGACCGGCACCCGTGTCGATCTGGTCTTCGGTTCGAACTCCCAGCTCCGGGCCCTGGCGGAAGTCTACGCATGTGAGGACTCCCAGGAGAAGTTCCTGCACGACTTCGTGGCGGTGTGGAACAAAGTCATGGACCTCGACCGGTTCGACCTCTCCGGATCGCAGCAATCATTGTGAAAGAAAGAAGTATTACCCATGTGCAACGAGAACAGATTGCCGCTGATCGGCGAAAAAGCCCCCTCGTTCAAGGCGGAGACCACGCAGGGACCCATCAATTTCCCCGACGACTTCAAAGGCAAGTGGGTCGTGTTCTTCTCCCACCCGGCCGACTTCACGCCGGTCTGCACCACGGAATTTATGACCTTCGCCTCGATGCAGCCACGGTTCGGGCGATTCTGTACTACCCGTTGAGCAACGGGCGGAATATGGACGAGATCAAGCGGCTGCTAGTCGCCATGCAGCATTCGGACGCGCACAAGATCGCCACCCCGGCCAACTGGCAACCGGGCGACGACGTGATCGTCCCGCCTCCGGGTTCTTGCGGCAGCGCCAAGGAGCGGGTCGAGAAGCCCGCGGCGGACATGAAGGTCCTGGACTGGTTCATGGTCCTCAAGAAGTGCCCGCACGGAAAATGACGAGCGGCACGGACGGAGTCGGGAAACCGGAGCGCCGGTCTCCCGAATCCCCCCGATTTCCAGGGGTGTCCTCGCGGCCTACAAACGCCAGGGGCTTCGCATGGATCGGGACAGGAGCTTGTTCGCCTCTTCGTTGCCCACGAATTGCTCCCGGACGGGGTCCCAGGCCAGTTCCTGCCGCAGCTCGTACGCGATGTTGCCCAGGTGGCAGATCGTCGCCGAGCGCGCCCCGATCTCCACGTCCGCGATGCACCGGCGTCGGCTGCGGATGCAGTCCAGCCAGTTGCCGTGGTGGTCGTTGCTCTCGTAGAGGCGGACGTCGTTCGGTCCCATCGTCGCCTGGGCGATGGGCTCGGGCTTCGTCCAGAGCCCGTCCCGGCCGACGTAGAGCGTGCCCTCGGAGCCGTGGAACGTCAGGCCGAGGCAGTTGCCGCCGACGTGGTTCATCACGACGCCGTTGGCGTATTCGAAGCTGACGTGCGGGCGTTTGTCCCCGTCGGGCGGGTACACCTTGACCGGGCCGCTGTCGTCGGTGCCGAGGGCCCATTGCGCGATGTCGAAGTGATGGGCTCCCATGTCGGCGAAGCCGCCGCCGCAGTACTCGCGGTACGGCCGCCAGTTGATCGACGCCAGCTTCGAATGGTAGGGCCGCCAGGGGGTCTGGCCCACCCACATATCCCAGTCGAAGTCCGCCGGCTGGGGCTCGGCGGGCAGGTCGCAGGGGATCGGCGGGTCGCCCGTCGAGACGTCGATCGAAATCACCTTGCCGATCCGCCCGTTGCGGACAAGCTCGGCCCCGCGCCGGAATGGGCCGAACACGTTGGACCGCTGCTGGCTGCCCGTCTGGAACACGCGGTTGTAACGTCGGACCGCGTTGACGACCATCCTGGCCTCGTGGATCGTCAGCGTCATCGGCTTTTCACAGTAGATGTCCTTTCCGGCCTGCGCGGCGCAAATGGAGATCGGGGCGTGCCAATGATCGGGCGTGGCGATCACGACTGCGTCGAGATCGTCGCGAGCCAGCATTTCCCGGAAGTCGCCGTAGGCGGCGCAATCCGCGTTGCCGGCCTTGGCGGGATCCTCGGTGGCTTTGGCTACGATTCGCTGCCGAACTTCCGCCAGCAGCTTGCCGTTGACGTCGCAGGCCGCGACGTAGCGGACGTCCGTGCGGTTCAGCAGCGTGTCGATGTGGCTGCCGCCGATCCAGCCGAACCCGATCTGGGCGATGTTGATCCGATTGCTGGGCGCCGCGGCCCCGAGCACGCAGGAGGGGACAATCGAGGGAAAACCCAACGCGGCGACTCCGGCCGCCCCGGTCCGCAACAACGCACGACGAGTCAATTTCTCCATAGCGGTCATCTCTCTCCGATGAAAAGGATCATCCACTCAACGACCCGGCGGGCGAGCCGGTCACGTCGCCGAGAGCCCGCGCACCGCCGCAGAACCGGGCTGAGCCCGTCGGAATCGGTTGGGACTCGGGTTGTCACCAGACTATAGCCGGGCCCCGGCGGAGAGACAATCGAAAACCGTCCGTCGCGAGAGATGAGCAACGAGATGCGAGGAACGCCGTTTGTCCCAATGCAAAGGGGCTGTACGATGAAACGTACAGCCCCGGTGTTGTCACGAACGGCGGATCGGTTACAGGACTTGCCGTCGCCGCATCCAGCCGACCAGCCCTGTGCCAAGGGCGCCGAGCAGGATCGCGGCGGGGGCGGGTACGACGCTGAACGCCTGTACCTCGGAAACGGCGAACAGTCTGTCGCCGTCATATCCTTCGATGCGAAGCCGGTCCGTCGTGACGGACGAACCAAGCCAGTAGATTTCCGTGTCATCGGATGAATTGGGACGCGTGAATACGCCCCAACCGCCGGGAATCGGGACTTCCCAGATGGATGTCCAACTGCTCGAGCCGGCATCCCACGCCGAGACGCGGTAACCGTCGTTATTGTCCACCTGCACGATCAAGCCTCCGATTGTCTGGGAACCGCCCAGGTCGATCTCGATCCACGGGTCGCTGCCGCTCCACCACACGGGTCCCTGGTCCCACCGATGGCCCGGCGGGAAGAAGACGCCGTCCACCACCGTGGACTTGTCCACGGCGTAGCCGCCGACCCAACCGTCA
>CALMMH010000540.1 GCA_937868145.1 uncultured Phycisphaerales bacterium | reverse complement strand
TTCTCGACAGGGAAGTCCGCCTTCTTCGGAATGCGAAGGATAACTCAAGTTGCCATTGATGGCTGCTTCGCCCCGAGATAGAATGATGAGCTTGATGACGGCCATGCGGCTGCGTGGCTGTCTGACGGATCCAAGCGACTGTCAAGGAGATCGAACCATGAACCTACGAAAGACCCGCGTGCAATTCGTCATCGTTGCGGCCGTGGCGGTCCTGAGTCTGGCGTTGTTCGCCGCACAACCGCAGGAGAAGGAAGAGGGATTCGTGCCGTTGTTCCCCAAGGACGGGACGTCGGAAGGCTGGCTGGTGCGGAGTTGGAGCGACGTGAGCAAGCCGCCCGCCGATCCGAACACCCAGTGGACCGTGAAAGATGGCCTCCTGCACGGAGGCGAACCTCGCGGATCGTGGCTGCTGAGCAAGAAAGAGTACGGCAACTTCATCCTGAAGTACGATTTCAAGCTGGGTCCCACCGGCAACAGCGGCTGCGCCCTGCGCGTCCCCCTGTTCGGCGATCCGGCCTTCGACGGCATGGAACTGCAAATGGCGGATTATCGCTACAATCCGCAGGCCAAAGACTCCGAACTCTGCGGCGGCATCTACCGCGCCATCGCCCCTCGCAAGCAGATCTACAAACCCGAGCAGTGGAACTCCTACGTCGTGACGCTCCAGGGCTCGCATTTGAATGTCGTGCTCAATGGCGAAGTGATCCACGATCTGAACCTCGACGAGCAGGAACAGGTCGTGCTGCGGCACAACGGCCAGCCGTGTCCCAAGGTCAAAGACCGCCCGCGAAAGGGTCACATCGGCTTCCAGGAACTCAGTCGGGGCGCCGAGCACGTCCTGATCCGCAACGCTCGCATCAAAGTCCTTGATGACCCGAATCCGCCGGCGCAGCAGAAATAGCGTAGGCAAGATCGATCGGATACTGGGCAGAAAAAGGTGACCGCGGGAGAAAACACCCCGGGCTCTGGGTAGTAGCGCCGGGGTTCAGAAAGGAAGTGAAGTCTTTCGTTCCCCTCGCGGCATCCGGCGTCCTCCGGGATGTCGGATCGGCTTCTTTTCTTCAACGTTACTACGTACCGGCCGACGACAGGTTCAGCCTAGGGAATGGGCGTCGGCGATACAAGGGCCGTACATGGTCACCAGAAGCGGCAAACCCTCTATTGGGCGAGGACTTCGCTCTCGCGGTCGATCAGCAGCTCGATGATTTCGGCCGGGGTCTCGGCCTCTTTCAGATGGCCGATGAAATCTTCGTCGTGGAGCATTCGACACAGGCGAGCCAGAGTGTGCAGGTGGTGGCGATCGTCCTTCGAGGCTGTGAGGAAGAACAGCGTCGTCAGCCGGCCGTCAGAGGCGCCGAAGGCAATTCCCTGCGTCCTGGCCACCACGAGAATCGGTTCGGCGATCGCATCGGGCAGCGGCCGGCGGGGGTGCGGAATCGCGATGCCGCCCTCCATCGCCGTGCTGCACAACTCCTCGCGATGTTGGACGGCTTCCAGCAGAGCGTGTTCGTCGTAGACCTTCCCGGTCCGGGCGGCCAGCGACACCAGTTCCCGCAGCGTGCTGCCTTTTGTTCGAGAGCCCAGACTCGTCGTAACGGCTTCGAGCTTCAACAGCGGTGTGATGATCAGTTCATCCTGCGGGGTCTGTCGATGCGCGGTCATGCCGGCATCGACCTGGGCCAGGTTCTCGTGGCTCATGGCGCCCATCTGCTGTTGCAGCCACTCGGTGATCTGAGCCCGATTGAATCGGAACTGACCGCCGACCTTCTGGCAGGGAATCTCGCCCCGCTGGGCCATGCGTTCTACGCGCCGCACGTCGGCTCCCAACATGCGTGCCACTTCCTGAATCGTCAGAGTTCGATAAGGCATACTCCACCATCATGGTTGATTTCAGACATCGAAAGCGAGGATGGCTCCTATTCTATCCTCAGCAAACCGGACTCGCAATGCTCTTGCGGATCGTTCGAGGGTTCCGGACAATGATCCCGGCGCCGGCGTCGGAAGGTTGGACGTGAACACGACAGATGCGAGCAACGTTACACGGATTCTCAACGCGATCGAACGTGGGGATGTGAAGGCGACGGATGAGCTCTTGCCCGTCGTGTACGAGGAGCGGCGGCCCCTGCGACGATCTGCTGACCAAGGAAATGAGAGAAATCCAGGGCCGGCGACGAGTCCTTCGCGACCGGCCCTGTTCTTTTTCACCATGAGCGCACTTAGCCCCACCACAGGAGTCTATGCCCACAGCGAACCGCATGGGCCCGCTTGCATGCCCATGCAACCGACCTGCCGCCAAGCCGGCATCAAATGCCGATTCGACGACCCCGTCGGCTCCACACCACAGCGCCCCGTCTCCGAATAGTCCGCAAATCTCTACTCATCAGCTATAAAGGCGTTTGCCGACAAGTCGATGTAGACGGAAATCCGGTGGAATTCGCAAAAAAATTGCGGGAGCCCTTCCTCTCGTCCATCTCCACCGCCGCGGAAGGTCTCCTGTCGCCCGGCCGGTGCGCGGATCCTCACGCGATCCGGGACGGCCGTGTTTCAGTCCCGATCAGACCGGCGCCCCGCCGCGGGACATGGCTTCCAGGAACTCCTTGTTCGTAGGATACTTCCGCAACAGCTTGAACAGGGAGTCCATCGCGTCGCGCGGCCCGTAGTTGGCCAACACGCGTCGCAGAGTCACGAGGCCCCGGCTGTGTTCCGGCGTGTACAGCTTGGCCTCCTTGCGCGTGCCGCTGGCGGGAATATCGATGGCAGGAAAGACCCGCAGTTCGGCCAGCGAACGGTCGAGAACGAGTTCGCTGTTGCCGGTGCCTTTGAATTCTTCGAAGATCAACTGGTCCATACGGGAACCCGTGTCGACCAGGCAACTGGCGATGATGGTCACGGAACCGCCGTTCTCGATGGTTCGGGCCAGTCCAAACAGCCGGCGAGGGATTTCGAGCACGCCGGCCTCCAGGCCGCCGCTCATGGTGGGCCGGGAAGCCCCGCCCCGGCGGGTGCGGTTGTTGAACGCCCTGCCGACGCGGGTCAGGCTGTCGATCATCAGGACGACTTCGTGGCCGCATTCCAGTTCGGCTTGCACGTGCGACAGCACCAACTCGGCCAACTCGCAATGCTCGTCGGCCGTGTGGTCGCTCGTGCTGGAGACCACCTCGGCGCCTTCACAGGCCCGCCGAAAATGCGTGACTTCCTCGGGCCGCTCGTCGATCAGCAGGACGATGATGCGGGTCTTGGGCGAACTGAACCGGATCGCTCCGACCATCTGCTCCAGGAGAATCGTCTTGCCCGCCTTCGGCGGCGAGACGATCAACTGCCGCGAACCCTTGCCGACCGGCGAGACCAGGTCCACGATCCGCATGCTCTCATTCTTGCAGGCGCCCAGATCCAATCGCTCGTACGGGTCCACCGCGATCAGATCCGAGAAGTGCGGACGATTGCGGAATTGGGCCGGCGGCAGTCCCCCCACCGAATCGACGGAAACCAGAACCCGCTTGCCTTTCTTGACGTCCACGGACCCGACGATCGCGGCGCCTTCGACGATTCCGAACCGGCGCACCATATCCGGCGGAACCGTCGCAGTCAACGGGCCGGGCCGAAAGGAACGGTCTACTGTGCGAAGCGAGTATTGATCCTTGTTGATGCGTTTTAAGATTCCAGCAACTGTATCGCTCATGCCTACCTTCCATGGGATTTGGGCCCCGGGCGGAAACGCCGCCTCTGTGACCCACTTGTGCTGCGGCTACTTCAGGGCCAGCCCTGACGCTATCATAGCACAATCGTCTTGATTGGCAACCCTCACTGCACAATTATAAATTGCCCCGGGCCAAACACAGGAATTGGCAAATTGATCCGGCGGCCTGAATCGCTACAATCGCATCCCAATGGGGGATCGCAATCCAGGGTAGGGAAAAGACCTGCGGCAGAAGAATCCCCCGGACGCCGCCATCATCAACACAATCATCGGTTTCTTCACTGGGATGCCAAGAAGTTCTCGATGTCTTCGCGGCCAAAGAACAGCACCTCCGGATCGTCGAGATCGAAACCGAATGTCTGAGGTTCGCCGCTCACCGACACGGTGAAGAGACGGAGTCTTTCCTGTGTGTTGCCTCTGACGGAATTGGACATTCCCAGATTGTGTGTTAGAGAATAGATT
>CALMMH010000539.1 GCA_937868145.1 uncultured Phycisphaerales bacterium | reverse complement strand
GAGACGAATCAGTTGTAAGAACGAATTCAACGGGGGCGACAAGACTGCCGCCAGGACACGGCGTCGGGGAGCAGGGTGATGAAGAGAGTCGGAGGTGGAATAGAACGGTCGGCGATGATAGCCGCAGTTGTGATGTGTCTGGTCTTGATGCCGTTGGTGTCATACGGAGAAAACAAGTACTGGGTCGGTGGAACCAGCGGCTGGTGGGACGAGATCACTAATTGGAATCCCTCAGGACAGCCACAAGCGGGGGATAACGCCTATCTCACCCAGTCCGATGGGATTGACAGGACGGTGGACTATCGCAGTACCTTGGATCCGGCCCCACTCCTTTGGGACTTGAGAATCGATGCGACCGGTTCGGGAACGATTGCGTTCTTCCAGACCCTATACTCATTGTCCACCGAGGCGGAGGTAGTGGGAGTCAGTGGAAACGCGACTTTCGACCAGTCCGGCGGGACAAATACAGCATACGGCCTCTATGTTGGTTTTCAGTCTGGCAGCACGGGCACATACAATCTGAGCGGCAGCGGGACACTGTCCGCTGCGAGTGAAAACATCGGGCATTTCGGTACTGGGACCTTCAACCAGAGCGGGGCCACGAATACGGTGACAGACTTGCTTTCCGTGGGGGACCGTCTTGGCAGCGTGGGCGTGTATAATCTGAGTAACACAGGAGTCCTGTCCGCCAACGGTGCGGTCATCGGCCATTCCGGTACCGGGACTTTCACGCAAACCGGGGCACAAATGCGATGACAAGGGGGATCTCCGTGGGGAATAGGGCTGGCAGCACGGGCACGTACAATCTGAGCGGCACGGGGACTCTGTCCGCTGCGAGTGAGACTATCGGTGTTTCCGGTACAGGGACTTTCAATCAGAGCGCTGGCACGAACACGGTAACAGGCGGGCTCAGCGTGGGGACTGGGGCTGGCAGCACGGGCACGTACAGTCTGAGCGGCACGGGAGCACTGTCTGCTGCGAGTGAATATGTCGGTTCTAACGGCACCGGCACCTTCAATCAGAGTGCCGGCACAAACACGATGACAGGCCGGCTCTTCGTTGGAAGTTACTCTGGCAGCACGGGCACGTATAATCTGAGCGACACGGGAGCCCTGTCAGCCGGGAGTGATGAATACATCGGCTATGCTGGTACGGGGATCTTCTCCCAGAGTGGTGGCACGCATACGATCGCAGGCGTGCTCAACGTGGGGAACGACTCCGGCAGCACGGGCACATACAATCTGAGCGGCACAGGAGTCCTCTCCGACTGGGATGAAGTCATCGGTCGTTCCGGTAGTGGGACCTTCAATCAGACCGGCGGCACCAATACGATGACGAGCAATGGGCTCTACTTGGGATACGAGGCTGGCGGCACGGGCACGTACAATCTGAGCGACGGGGCTCTGTCCAGCGTGAGAGAAGAGGTCATCGGCCAACTGGGCGCAGGGACTTTCACCCAGACGGGTGGGACGAACGAGATGCGAGAGCTGACCGTCGGCGGCGGGCATGGCGCCACGGGCGCCTACACGCTCAGCGGTGGAGATCTGCGGGTCGCCTCCTGGGAACTCGTTGCCAACTTCGGCGTGGGTACCTTCGACCAGACCGGCGGGACGAATACGATAACAGGTGGACTCCACGTAGGGAATGAATCTGCAGGCACGGGCACGTACAATCTGAGCGGCACAGGAGTCCTGTCAGCCGAGACTGAAACCATTGGCAATTTTGGTATCGCCACCTTCACCCAGACCGGTGGCACGAACACCACCAACACGCTGACAATCAGGGCCGACCCGACCGGCAGCAGTGTGTACAACCTGGACGGCGGAACCTTGAACGCAACGACCATCGTCAACAACGACCGCTTCAACTACTCCGGCGGTGACCTCAACGGCAACTTCACCAACAGCGCCGGCGCCACCTTCGCCCTCTCCGGGGCGGGCACGAGAACCGTCAATGGGGATGTGACGAACGACGGAACGATCAAGGTGACCGGCGCGACCGAAGGCACCACGGCGGTCTTTACGGGGACTTTCATCAACAACGGCATCCTCTACTCAGATCCTACACGACTGGAGTTCCTCGGAGATGTTCTTATCACGCCCGGCGGTTCCATCTATGCCTCGCCGGGCGATCGATATGTCTTTCACGAGGATCTGATCATCAGTACTTCCATCGCTGGAGATCTTTTCACTGACGACGTCGAATTGGTCTTTGTCGGTTTGGGCTCTCATGTTCTCTCGCTCAACGGCCTAGACCTGAGCGCCAACGAACTGTCTCTGGAAGACGGCGCTACGCTCGACCTCGATGGCGGTGGCTCTCTCTATGCGTCTGTCGTGTCTGGCTTGGTCTTTGATTCTGACGGAAGTGTTGCCAACGTTTCAGCCTCTGCTGATTTCACCCTCTTCTACGATCCTGCGTTAAGCCCCGATCTGAGCGGGACGTATCACGCCTTGGGAGGCGGTATCATTACCCCTGTGGGCATGGTTCCTCTCCCTGGAGCCCTCTGTTTGGAGACCTTGGGTCTGATGGGCCTGATCATTACACGGAGAAGACTCCGGGCATCAAGAGTATTGCTGTCTACAGGGACCCGCGACTGACCGCTCGAGGGGGAAAAGTCGGGGTCAAACCTATCCATTTCACGGTCTTGCAGGGGACGCGACATTCGTCAGCCGGTCGTGCGCAGAGACTGGACGTGACTGAGCGAGTTGTTTGGCCGTTTGCGCGAGTCGGTCGAAGTGGGGGAAGTCCTCGCCGGCCAACTCGTAGCGGAACTGAACGGCAAACGGATTCAACTCCAGCAGGGACCAGAACGATTCGATGTCCTCGTCCTGGTCTTCGAGCAAGCTATGCTCTTGCGACCTCGAATCTCTCCACCTGCGGCAATTGTTGCTCCGCTTCCCAGAGGTCGAGCTTGAGCTGCATTCGGAGCCGGCCTTCGGCCGTGGTGTTCGTCGCCCGCGCCACCCGGACGGCCATCTCGGGGCTCATGGGCTTCCGGGGTCAGGCGCTCGATTACGCTTTAGGGCGTGATGGGCGGATGGGAAGACCCGGCAAGGCTCGCCGGCGTGGTGATCCGTCATCCGTGACCCGTGGTCCGGTGCGGCGGGACGCCGCGTGGGAGCGTGGGAGGGTAGAAGCGTGGAAGCGTTGGAGCGTTCCGGGGGGCGACCGCAGGGTGTATTGGGATGGGTTCACGTGATCTTGGCGGCGGGGTTTGGTTGGTGGATGTCTTCAAACTGGCTGGTGACCAGGTCGCCCTGGGGGAAGCGGGCGACGATTTGGAGCTCTCCGCCCATGGCGGCGACGAAACGCCTCAGTGTGCTGAATCAGGTTTCCAGGATGCGGGTGCCGTGGCGGAGAATGTATTGGGCGAAACCGCCTCGCGGCGGATTGTCCAGGGCCGCGACGGGGAACAGATGCGCCTCGACGTCCGATCCCACCTTCTCCATGACCAGGGCCATGGCCGTCGCGCGCCGGCGGATGTCCCAGGATTCCACGCCCTCCATGAACACGGCGACGTCGATGTCGCTCCAGCGGTCGGGGACGCCTTTCACGTGCGAGCCGAACAGGTACGCCGCACGGACCACGCCCAGGGCGGAGAGAACTTTCACCGCCGCCAGTGCCCTGCGTTCTATTGTCGTATCGACAGTACCCATGTGACCATCGGCTCCATCTTGCTCAAAACCTCGCGGGCCAACTCCGGCGTAACCGCCGAACCCGCCGCCCTGATTTCTTCTGGATAACGAGACTGGATGTAGTAGCCCGACAACTCGCCCAAAAAACGGATTTGCTCGCCGTCCGCCGCGATCTCTGCAACCTCGGCGAGGCGAACCAGGTTGTGCACGCGCGGAGGGAACTCGCCCGTTCTTCTGACGATGAGAGCTTTCAGTGCCTTCTCCACGGCCTGTTGGCAACAGAACAGCACATAAGTATATGCCGCCCTGACCACTTTTGACACGTCATAGTCTGCCCTGGTCAGATACACAACAGGTTCTTCATTGTTGTTCAGGACCTTTGCCCCGAAGCCCAGCAATTCTTCTGTCTCTTTCCAGAGCACATCCCGTCGCGGACTGCCAAGCAGCGCAACGACAAGGGTGTCCTTGTCCCTCTCTCCGACGCAGACAAAGCAGTGTCTTGCCTGGTTCGTATAACCTGTTT
>CALMMH010000538.1 GCA_937868145.1 uncultured Phycisphaerales bacterium | reverse complement strand
CTCCGCAGAACCAGCCTGGCGGGCTTCCTGGCGCTGGGCTCCAACGGCGAATCCGAAAGCCTCAGCGATGAGGAACGGCTGCTGGTCCTGAAGGTTTTTGCTGAACAGCGCGGCGACAAGGTCGTCATCGTCGGCACAGGCTGCGAATCCACGTGGGAAACCATCGAGAAATCGCACATCGCCGCCCAGATGGGCTTCGATTACGTGAGTGTGCTGACGCCGGGCTATTTCGCCAAGTATCTGGACGCGCCGGCTCTGTTGCGGCATTACGAACGGATCGCCGAACATGTAGCCGTGCCGGTGGTGATGTACAACGCTCCGCAATTCGCCGGCGGCGTACAAATCCCCGCAACGACCGTGGTCGAGCTCTCGCATTATCTCAACATCGCAGGCATCACAGACGCCAGTCCGACCGGTCCGGCCCGCTTCGCGGCGTATCTGGAGCCGGACGAAAATTTCGCGGTCTTGGCCGGATCGATCGACTTCTTTTACGCCTCGCTCCACATCGGTGCCGACGGCGGCGCGCTGTCGCTGGCCAACATCGTTCCGAACCGCTGCGCCGAGCTCTATGATCTGTTCATGCAGGGCAACTACGATCAGGCGAAAGAACTGAGCAATTTGCTCATCCGACTCAACCGGGTCATCTCGGGCGCCTGGGGCGTGGCCGGCATCAAGACCGCGATGGACCTGATCGGCCTCAAAGGCGGTCGTCCTCGCGAGCCTCTGATGCCCACGACGGTCGAAGCCGAAGCCCTGATCCGCCAGGCCCTGATCAACGAAGGCTTCCCGATCCCGTCGTCCGAGGCCGGGGTATGACATTTGAACTGTGTTCGTGCGGGCATACCTCGTGACAAAAGGAAGATAATGCCTTGCGGCGCCACTACAAGCAAGCTTCGCACTGCCCCTACATACCCGTCAGCCGATTTCACTTGAGTCAGATCCCATCATTTCGCTATGATAATGGCGGATTTCGTCCAGTGATTCGCCCATATAAGCGAGGCCCGTCTCTGCCTGTAATGGAGAAACAATTCGTCCGAGGAAAAGCGATGAACCGCCCAAAAGAACTCGTGTCTATCCTGTTGTTCCTGTCGCTCGCAACGGTTAGTCCTGTGTGTGCCGATGGCCCAGGTTACACCTTCTCAATCAATGGCACGCCTGTCCAACCCCTCCATTATTCGTTGAACGGCGATGATTCGCCCATGTCGCCGGGGGACATCGTCTATATAGGCGACGAGCAGTTCAACTACGGCGGGTTGTTCATGACGCTCGGCGAAGAAAGAGACTGTCGATTCGTCACACTGCCTGCGGAGACCGGCGACGCCGAAGATCGCAACGCCGGGAATCCTGCGTCCCCCAAGGATGGACGCGTGTTCCTGCAACTGGCGGACGGCCGACAGAAGGTTGTGGGCGTCATGGTGACTCAGGCCGCCATTCGCAGAGCGGTCGAC
>CALMMH010000537.1 GCA_937868145.1 uncultured Phycisphaerales bacterium | reverse complement strand
GTTCATCGTCCAACCGCTGACGGGCGGTTTCGGCAAACTGTTCAGCACCCACCCGCCCACCGAGGAACGGGTGGCCCGGCTGCGCGAGATGGAACGACGGTATTGACGTAAAATGAAGGACGATCGACGATCTGCCGATCATCCTTCGTTCGTTGTCACTTGCCGATGCAATAGAGGTTTTTCGCCGTGCGTACAAAGAGACGACCGCCGGAGACTGCGATAGATGCCTGGATGTCCGGCTCTTTGATCTGGGTCTCGAAGAGGATCTTGAATTCGTCTCCGCCGGCTTGCAGAACGACGATTTCGCCGGTTTCGCTGAGGAGGTAGATTTTGCCGTCGGCCCCGGTCGGGGAGGACCACCAGGGGCCCGGTCCCGGGAGTCTTCCCTGCCAGAAGACCTTGCCTGTTCCGGGGTCCAGGCACGCAAGAGTCTTCCGTCTCAGTCCGTCGAAGACGTAGAGCCGGCCGTCATAGAATAACGGCGTGCTGGCATCGGGCGCTGCGTCGGTGAATTCCCAGAGGATCTTGCCGGCCTGGCTTCCGCCGGCGGGCGGCTCCAGAGCGAAGAGGGCTTCGTGCTTGTGACGGCAGCCGAAGATCAGCCCCTGCCCCGTGACAAGCGACGGAATGATCCGCGAATCTCGCACCTTCTCCTTCCAGTACTCGAATCGCCAGAGCTCCTGCCCTGTGGCCGGATCGTAGGATGTGATGAAATCCCCTCCGGTGAACAGCAGTTCCGTCTTGCCGTTGCGGACGAACGGAACCGGAGTGGAGTATGTCTCCATGCCCTCGTCGAACGCGTTGGTCTTGCGGGTTTGCTTCCACAGGGTCTGCCCGGTGCTTGGGTCGAGCGCCAGGATAAACGAGTCGAGCGGGTCGCCCGCCGGCGGGTCCCGATAGGGTTTGCCCCGGCGAATCACCGTGACGTACAGTCTGCCGTCGTAGACCATCGGGCTACTGCTGTAGCCGAACTGGATCGCCAGGTTGCCGTATTCCTTCTCGATCGCCCGCGACCAGAGCTCTTTGCCATCATAGTCGAACGCGACCAGCGTGCCGTCGCCATAGAGGAAGAACACGCGGCTGCCATCGGCGGCCGGCGAGGGCGAAGCGAGGTTGTTGCGGGGGAACTTCCGCGGATCGGAGCCCGCCGTCTTCTGCCACAGCGGCTTGCCGGTGGCCGCGTCGAGACACAGAGCGACGAATTCGGGCGACCCCTTCACCGCCGAAGTGACGAAGACCCTGCCTTTGGAGATGACCGGCGTGGCCCCGCTGGGACCCGGCAAAGGGGCTGTCCACGCGATCCCTTCCGGCTCGCTCCACGAGGCCGGAACGCCCTGCTCGTCCGTCGAGCCGTCGAAGAACGGCCCGCGCCACTGCGGCCAGTCCGTCGCACCGGCAACCGTTGAAAAAGCCACAATCCAACCGAGCGACAACGCAAGATGCTTCAGACTGCTCATTCACGACTCTCCAAAACGACTCACAACGGTACCCCAGCCCACAGCTCGGCTGTACGGCGGGCATCCTATCCGATTCGCCACGTTCACGCTACGGCCGAACCGGTAACAAAGACGCTTGAGGACCGTCTATCTATTGCATGCGGCGTATGGAGAGCCATGAGGGCCCCTCGTCGCGGCGAACCCAGGGCCGTCGGTTTGGAAAGAGGGAGGTCGAGAAGTGAAGAACCTACCGAGAGCGATCGTAGCGGTGTTGGGTCTATGGGCTACAGGGCTCGTGGCGGCCCAAACAGAACAGGCGGCTTTGGAGAAGGCCCGTCAGGCCGCCGGTGAAAAGAAGCTGGCCTACAAGCTCACGACGCCCGAGGAACTCAAGGAACTGCTCGGCCCGCCGGCAAGCGAGAAGACCGCGCGGGACGGAGGCATGGAGATGCTGAACCTTCAGTACCCGGATCTGATCGTGCGATTCACGCGGATGGCCGACTTCAAGGCTCCTTTCACGCTCGTGACGCTCTCCGGACGCACGAGCTGGCTGGGGGGAATCATCGGGCCCGGCGGTCATATCGACATCGGACAGGATCGGCTGGTCGAGCTGCGGACGGAGGCGGACCTCGCCAAGTTCGACCCGTTCTGGGGGTACGCCGGCGTCTCGCTGGCCAAGCTCGATCTGCGAAGCCAGGAGACCATGCTCCGGAAGATGCCCTTCGACAGTCGGACCCGCTGGCCCTCGGCCGACCGTCTCCCGGAGGGCTTCGATCCCAATCGTCTTTTAGAGGAAGGCAAGAATCCCGGCCTGGGCGTTCGCCGTCTGCACGAGCAGGGCATCGACGGTCGGGGCGTGGCAATCGCGATCATCGACCAGCCGCTGCTGAAGGAGCACAAAGAGTACGCCGACCGGATCGCGCTCTACGAGCCGATCGAGGTGCCCTGGGTCCCGGTCCAGATGCATGGGCCGCCTGTGAGCAGCATCGCGGTCGGCAAGGATTGCGGCGTGGCCCCCAAAGCCTCGCTCTACTACTACGCGGTCCCGCCGTGGAAATGGGTCGACAACAAGCCTTGGGCGGATCTGCTGGACCGGATCGTCGAGTTCAACGAAACGCTGGGCGACAAGCCCAGGATCAGGGTCGTCAGCATATCCCTCGGCATGTTCTCAGTACGTCCGAACTACGACGCATGGACAAAGGCGGTGGAAAAGGCGTCGCAGCACGGGATCCTCGTGGTCACCTGCGACCCGGCTTTTCTGCGTCTGGCCACCCTGCGGCGCGATCCCTCGGGCGATTTCGACGATCCGAACTGCTACACGATCGGCCGGTATTGGTCTTTCCCATGGAGGGCCTGGCAGCAATGATCACAAGCTCGGATCTCTGCCA
>CALMMH010000536.1 GCA_937868145.1 uncultured Phycisphaerales bacterium | reverse complement strand
TACGGTGATCCAGGGTTCGGCCGCGGACCTGATCAAAGTCGCCATGCTCAACGTCCACCGCAAGATCGAAACCGAGAAGCTACCGATTCGCATGATTCTCCAGGTCCATGACGAATTGGTGTTCGAGTCGCCCATCGCGGAGGTTCAAGACCACGCGAAATGGGTCGCCGAAGAAATGGCCGGCGCGATCCATTTCGACGTCCCGCTAAGGGTGGACACCAAGTACGGCCCCTCCTGGCTTTCGGATAAATGATATGGACGGGAATTGGTGAATATGTCGCCAATTCCCGTCTTTCATCCTCTCGCCCGTGGCATTTCCCGCATCATCCCGGTCAGGCGATGGCACGACATACCGATAGTGGGCATCCCTAATCGAAAAATAACCTGCGAAACTGTTGATCCTGCCGGGGTTTCGCCGATAGAATGAGAGCGGTGGTTTCGAATCAAGGACAGGAGGACGGTCTGTGGTGGTCTATCGGTTCACGATCGAAGCGAAGGGGCAGAAGCGATGTCCCCAGAGTCTATCAAACCCCTATCATCATTTGAGAGGAGATTCCATGAGCACATCAGCAAGGGCGGCGTGCGTGCTGGCGATCGTGGCGGCGCTGGCTTCGGTCGGCTACGCCAACTGGGCGGATTCCTTCGACGGCGGCGCGTTCAATCTGACGACGTGGAAGTGGCTGTCGTATCCGCAGGTGGCGGGAACGTACACGCAGACTCTCAAGACGACCGAGGACGGCAATGCCTATCTGGCCCTGGCGGAAACCTCGTCAGTCGGCGCCGATCTCCCCGGCGCGGCGTTCGGCATCGGATTCGGGAGCGACGAGAAATTCAGCGACGTCCGCGTCGCAGGCACGGTGAACGTGACGGGCGACGCCTCGCACGCCTATCACGGCTTGGCGAGCCGTTCGAGCTACATCGTCAATGACGGCAAGATCGTCGCGGGCGCGGCCCCCGGCGTCATCGCGAGCTGCTACGTGATGCACATCAACTGGGAGAATGGCCCGGCCAACCTCCAGATCGACATCGAGAAAGTGGTCCAGCTGCAGAACATCATGGACAAGAATTTCGACGTGACGATTCCGGAACTGGCGAACGCGCGCTGCTACTACGCGGCGCTGGACATCGTCGGATCCGGCCCGGTCTATGTCCAGGGTAAGCTGTACGAGTACAAGGGCGGCCCGCTGGTCGCTGAGACGGCCGTCATGGTCGACACCGACGGCAACGATTGGTGGGAAGAGGACAACAAAGGCGACGCGGTTTTCAAGACCGGCCCCAGCGGCATCTTCGCCCAGAACGAGAAAGCGACGCCCGCGGGTTTCTACACGACCTTCGACGACGTCTCCTCGAAGTCCGACGACGTTCCGGCCATCATCCTGAGTCCGGCCAACGGCGCCACGGACGTTTCCGTGCAGGCGACTCTGAAGTGGATCGAAGCCAAGTACGCCACCGGCCGACAACTCTGGTTCGGCCGCAAGGACAACATGCAGCAGGTCGACCCCGTTCCCGAAGGCACCACCTATGTGACGGCGATGCTGGATAGAGACCAGACCTACCAGTGGCGGGTGGACCTGATCGGTCCGGCCGGCACTGTGACGGGCGACACGTGGGAGTTCACCACGGGCGATGCCGTGACAATCGATGATTTCGAATCCTATGCGGATGATGCGGCGATCGCCGCCACGTGGCCGCACAACATCGGGGGCGATTTCTCGTACGTCTTTGCCGACACGAGCACGTTCAGTCAGGGCTCCAAGTCTATGCGGCTGGAGTACCAGAATCAGTACGAGCCGTTCGTCACCGAGGCGACCCGCACGTTCGATGTCGCCCAGGACTGGAAGAGCATCAACGTGGTTTCTCTTGCGTTGGACTTCCGCGGCAAGAGAGACGATGTCGAACAGCCGTTGTACGTGCGGCTGGAGGACGAGGCGGGCAATCAGGCGACTGTCGCCCACGAACTGACATATGCGATCCAATCGGAGCCCTGGCGGTCCTGGGAAGGGATTTCGCTGGTCAGCTTCGCCGGTGTGGACCTGGCGACGATCAAGAAGATCGCGATCGGCGTCGGGGGCGGGGAAAGCGCCTCGGCCCAGGCGGTCGACGATCGCGATGCGATCTACATCGACAACATCCGGCTGATTCGGGGCGCCACCGCGACTCGGCGGTAATTTTGGAACGAAGTGGTTTCTATAAACGAGAGCGTCCCGCCGGCGGTAATCACGGCGGGACGCTTTTTCTGTTGGTGGGACTACGCTTGGCGGCTATTCAATTGTCAGCACGACAATCGACTTGGCGGGAAGCGTGGCGACGAAGCCTGCGTCGGTGGCTTTGGCGTCCGTGAACGCGGCTGGCTCCACGACGGTCGGCTTCTGGAAGGTGTTGTGCGAGTTGATCTCGGCGGCCGTCAGGATCTGGCCGCTGATCTTCTGGGCCTTGGCCCCGGACAACTGGGCGGTGACCTCGACCGCGTTGTGCGGATCGATGTTCACCAGCGACACGTGGATCTTGCCCTCCTTGTCCTTCGAGGCCGAAACATTCATCGCCGGCAGTTTGCCTGTGCGGTTCTCGACCGCGAAGGGGGGCGGGAACCGTCCCGACAGGTTGCGGTCGCCCAGGTCGAACGTGTAGTCGGGTCCGGCCAGCTCCGTCGGCAGCAGCGTCGCGTCGTGGTGCACCGTGTACAGGCGGTACACAAAGTACGTCGGCGTCAGCACCATGTTGGGCCCGTCGGTCAGGATCATCGCCTGCAGAACGTTGATCATCTGGGCGATGTTGGACATTTTGACCCGGTCGCAGTGATTGTTGAAGATGTTCAGCGTCAGGCCGGCGACCATCGCGTCGCGCAGCGAGTTCTGCTGATAGAGGAATCCGGGATTCGTCCCGGGCTCGACCGCATGCCAGGCGCCCCACTCGTCGAACATGATCGCGACCCGTTTATCCGGGTCGTACTTGTCCATGATCTTCTCGTGTCCGCTGAGGATCTCCTCGATCCGCAACGCGCCGCCCAGGTTCCAGAGCCAGTCGAACTCGCCGAACTCCGTGGCCGAGCGGCTCTCCCGGCCGGTGCCGCAGTAGTAGTGCGGGGCCAGCCCCTGCATCAGCGCCCGCCGGCCGTTGCCGGCCTCTCGCATGAGGACTTCCGTCCACTCGTAGTCGGGGCCGCTGGGGCCGCAGGCGACTTTGAAGATGCGATTGCCGCTGAAGTTCTTGACGAAGGTCTGGTAGCGCCGGTACTGGTCGGCGTAGTACTCGGGCGTCATGCTGCCGCCGCAGCCCCAGTTCTCGTTGCCGACCGCGAAGTAGGTCAGCTTCCAGGGTTTGTCGCGTCCGTTTGTGCGTCGCAGGTCCGCCATGGGACTCTTGCCGTCGAAGGTCATGTACTCGACCCAGTCCGCCATTTCCTCGATGGTGCCACTGCCGAGGTTGCCGCAGATGTACGGCTCGCAACCCAACTGCTCGCAGAAATCGAGGAACTC
>CALMMH010000535.1 GCA_937868145.1 uncultured Phycisphaerales bacterium | reverse complement strand
ACGGCGTCCACGTTCATCTTCCACGTGGTGATCGAATCCGCGAGTGGAATCTCGATGTCCGCCTGACCCTTTTCATCCGTGATCACTTGCGGCTGCCACAGCAGCGTCTCCGGGAAGTACGTGCGGACCCGCGGCAGTTCCGGCAATCGTTCGACGGTTCGTGTTTGCTCGGGAGCCCGGTCTCCCATCTCACCCATTCCACCCATGCCTCCCATCATCCCGCCCATATATTCGTCTTCGGGCCGGCTGGCGAAGTTGTTCAGGGACATCAGCAGGTCCGCCGTGGTGGATCGCACGTCCAGTCTCCCGGATGGGACTTCAGACGATCTATCAAGAAACCACAGGTGATGCCACTGGGGCGTCCAGATGGATAGAACGAGGCCCAGCGACAACAAGACGACCAGCACGAGGTAGCCCGACCTTCCCAGCTCTGCGTAGAACTTCCCAGGTCCTTTCGCCGATGTTGCGCTTGTCACGGCGCACAGAACCAGGGTGATGATGAATGGCGATGCAATGGCGGCGAGACTCAGGATCAAGTGCGACCCGAACAGGTCGGAAGACTTCATCAGGGCGCTTGTGGTCGTGTACTGAATCGTGAAGACGAGGGCGACGCCCGCCGCCGACAACGCCAGGCCCTTCACTGCGCCGGAACGCATCTGCCGCAGGCCGGCGGTTCGGAAACGATAGATCGCGGGGAATCCCGCAACGGCCAGCAACGGCAGGGCAATGGTCATGACGCTGAGATGAAACAGGCCGATGCCAAACCGGAAGTTATAGTGGTAGTAATAGTGGCGATCCATGAGGGTCTGAAGCAGAGCGCTCGTCAGAAAAGTCGCTGTCGGCAGGACAACGGCCAAAGCCAGCAGCCAGATGCTCCTGCCGACGGCACGCGTGGATTGCACGCTGTCTTCGCCTCGGACCTCGCCCGCCATCTGGCGAAGCGCACGGAACATGCTGTGTGAGAAGACCCCCAGAGGAATCATCAGCATGGCGGTGAGTGCCAAAAACGTGATGGGCATGCGGAAATGTTGATTCCGGACGGCCGCCGCTTTCGCCTCCTTCTGCGAGTAGCTCTCTACGGCCAAACTGTAGGCTTCTCGCCCAACAGGGCCGTGGCGGTCATCTTGCCCTAAGTCCTGCACAAACCGCCCCAACATTCGACCACTCGGCGATAAAAGCGCTTTGGCCAGGTTCTCGTACTTCTCTTCGCCGCTGAGCAGTTCGGCGGGGGATATGGCAAAGGCGAGTCTGTACCCCGCCAGCGGAAGCCTCCTGTCCGTAACGAAGAACTGATCCAGCATTCCCGGTTGACTCTCGCACACGTAGAAGACCGCCTCGTCCACAGCGGACAAGCTCAGAGCCGCGGGGGCCGGCGTGCCGTTGTAGTCGGCGACTTGCACATGGACCCGGGCCGTATCGCCGGGCTTGTACACGGACTTGTCCAGCGACGGCGCCATGCGAAGCCCCTCGGGCGGACACACGTGGATCATTGTCGTGTCAAAATCCATGTCTCCACGGCTGCTCACACCCGTGCAGGCGTTCAGTCGCAGCGTGCCTGTCAGATTCCCCGGGAGATCGAGGGCGAGGTGCGCCTGCCCCTGGCTGTCCGGACGCATTGTGCGGGTCAGGACCGTTTGCCCGTTGTGAAGCACATCGAGGAAGAACGTGGACGACGATCGTTGCGACAGAATCGTCGCATGGACCGTTTCTCCGGCTAGATAAACGGCTTTGTCGG
>CALMMH010000534.1 GCA_937868145.1 uncultured Phycisphaerales bacterium | reverse complement strand
TACTGGGCCCACGGCCGCGTGTAGCAGCCGATCATGTATGGTTCACTCGATGCCATGTCCGCGGAGGTAAGCTCCGGCCACAGAGTGGACATAACGCCCATCCCCACTCCCACCGTAACCGCCTGATTCACAAACTCACGCCGTGAAATCTGCCGTGCCATTTCTCTTCTCCTGCATTTCACACTTCACGAACAATACTTCACGCCTCCCGGATCTCACGTTTCTGGACGTCATAGATCGTCCGCTTGCCGCTGTCGAAGGCCTGCACCGCCATCAGGCAGGCCACCGCATGCTGATAGCCGGCGTCGATCGAAGCGTTGGGCGTCTTGCGGGACCGCAGGCACTGGAGCCAGTCGAGAAAATGGTCCGGCATCGGGACATCCGTCACAGGATTCTTGCCGCGAATCCTTCCCGACCGCTTCGCGCCGCCCTCGGCGGTCAAGACCGGTGAGGTCCACGAGACCATGTCCAACACCCCTTCGTCGCCGAAGATCTTGAAGCTGTTGCCGCTGCCGTTGCCGCAAAGGGTCGAGTAACTCACCATGAATCCCTCCGGGTAGACCCACAGGGCCTGCACGTGGTCGGGACAGGTGAAGTTGTGTTCGTCCTTGTAGGTGAACGTCCCGCCGAGACTGACGCAACTGCTTGGGAACGTGGCCCCGGTGATGAAGTGCACGAGGTCAAGGAAGTGGCTGCCGTAACCGCAGGTCGGACCGTCGGAGAACTCGCGATAGCCGTACCAGCCGGAGTACAGAATGGGGTCGAACGATCGCGTCGTCCGGTCTCCCACGAATTCCTTCCAGTCCACGTCCTCCTGTTTCACGTCTTTGAGATAGGAGTACCAATAGGGCCTCTCATTGTTGCGGCACTGCTCGATTCGCCCCACTGTCCCGAGAATTCCCGTCTTGTACACCTCGCGGCAGCCCGCGAAACTCGGCAGGCTCCGAAGCTGGGTGCCAATCTGGACCACAATCCCGGCCTTCTTGACCGCGTCGCAGGCCTGCTTGAGCCCTTCCATGTCCATCGCCAGCGGCTTCTCGCAATAGGCGTCCTTGCCCGCTTCGGCCACTGCTTTCAGGTGCTTCGTGTGGTGGCAGTCGGGCGAGGCGATCATCACCGCGTCCACGTCCTTGAGAGCCACCACGTCGCGATAGGACACAAATTGCCGGGCCGGGCGGCCGTACCACTCATTGGCCTGGGCCGAGGCGATCTCCCGCCGGAGACGCCAGGGATCGCACACCGCGGTGACCTCGACGTTCTGCTCCTTGTCGAACGGGTGAATCCCCTTCATGTGGGCGTTGACGCCGCGGTCGCCGCAGCCGATCTGCGCGATGGAGATGCGGTCGTTGGCGCCGGGAATCTTGGCGTAGCTGGCCGCGGAAAACGTCAGAGCGGCGCTGGCGCCTGCGGTGGTCTTCAGGAACGTTCGACGGGAGACTGTGCGATGCATGATTGATCCTCCTTCAGCGATGACACGGTTAGTCTACATTCCATTATCGGCATTCATCCGTTGGTACGACATCGACCATGGATTATATCCGGGGGCCTTGGAGTTGTCACATGGCAAGACTCGGTCCGGGGTTGCGTTTTTCGCT
>CALMMH010000533.1 GCA_937868145.1 uncultured Phycisphaerales bacterium | reverse complement strand
ACCTACACGCAGACCTTCTCCGGCTCGGAAGAGACCGCCACGCCGCGATACGACTACAACCAGATCATGTACCGACTGGATCTGGGCGATCCGCGCCTGGTCCTGCCCCTGCCGGTCTACCGGATGCGCGAGGGACAAGGGTATCTTCCGGGCCCTGCAGTCGCGGAGCACGACCTGTGGAACGACGTCGAATCCGTGGCGTTCTACGCCGTCGAGACCGACCGAGTCGACAAGGATCTGATCGCGATTTACGCGGAGAGACTGCCCGACGGAGGCACGCGTTTGACGGCCGAACCGCCCGACGCCGTGGCAAGACCGCTGTTCCTCGCGATGCCGCCGGTGGAACCCGAGATCGCCAATCCCTCCGTGGTCCCGCTCTACGAGCACCGTCACGACTCCGGCCGGCTGGCGTACTCGACGCAAACGAGCCTGGGTCAATCCTGGACCCGCGGCGAAAAGCCCCTGTGCAGGGTCTACAGAACGCCTCCGGGGCCGATGCTTCTGGACGGCCGGGCCGGACCGGTTCGCCAGTGACGGCGTCCGTCAGCTACTTCTTTTCTTGTTCGATCGTGAGTCCGGCCTTCTCCAGGGCCGCCAAGGCGCGCTTATGACCTTCTTCGTACCCATACCACGCGTCCACGACCTTGCCTTCGCGGTCGATAATGTAGTTCAGAGGCACGCCGGTGCATTTATAGGCCATGTAGCTGAACCGACCGGCCTCTTCGGAGGAATCCAGGATCATCGGGAACGTCGCTTTGTTCTCCCCGATGAACTCCAGAGCGATCTTCTTGTCGTCGGCGCAGTTGAAGCCCAGGATGACCAGACCCTTGTCGGAGTACTTCTCATGCAGCTCTTGGAGATGACACATCTCCTCTCGGCAAGCGGGTCAGCCAGCCCTCCAGATGTAGAGCCAGACGATCTTGTCCCGGAAGTCCGAGAGCTTGATCTTGGTCTCATCGGCGGTCGCCAGCTCGAAATCCGGCGCCGGCGTACCCGGCTTCAAGAGCAGGTCCTCGGGCTTGGGCAGCTCCCACCGCTGCCACCCCTCCGGCGGTGTCCAGACGAACTTCTCGGCCGGCATCTCGGCGTCCATCACGATGCCCGACCAGACCTCATGCATGATGATGTCGTGGGACACGCGGACCACCTGCTTGAGTTTCCGCGGCAGGTGGTCCTTCTTCGACAGCCACAGGTACCAGCTCCGCTGGCGCTTCATGAGGCTCGCTTCGATCACGTCGCACTCTTCGTCGCCGACCGTCTCGACGCCCATACCCATCACGCCATCGAGATAGGGTTGGAGGGAGTCGGTGTAGCCGTGGAAGGTGCTCGGATCGATGACCGGCATGCTCATCCCAGTCCCCAGCAGGCCCACCTCGTGACCGATCGAGTGCCTGGCCAAGGGAGCGGGCTTCGTCATGTAGACGTCCGACCGCGTCTTGTCGTAGGTCTCCTGGTCCTCCACGGAGAAGTGCGGCCGGTCGCCCGCCCAGAAGAGCCAGAGAGTGTCGCCGTCGCCGACAATGGTTCCGGCCAACCGCCCGTCGCTGTGATTGCCCTCCACGCGGAAGTAATTGGGCTTCTTGAGCCAGACCGTGTAGAAGCAGTGGCCGAGTTCCTGGCCCTGCGCCTCCCAGCGGTACTCGCTCTTGAACGAAAGAGTCCGGGGTCGCCGCAGGGCCTCGATCATCTTGTCATACAGAACCCTGGCCTGCGGCTCGTCCTTGAAGACCGGATTCTCCCCCTTCTGCGGCGTCTCCTGGGCATGGAGGCAGGCCCAGAAACACGCGATCAGGCAAACGCCCAGGCAAACCGCGATTCTTGGCTTCATATCATCCCTTTCCACATGGTCTTCGCAATCCCGACCAACGCCCCCCTTCTCAGAGTATCTATTTGTATGACGAAGGCAAGTCGGCTTTTGTTACATCGGTCGTCAGGTTCGGCGATCTTTCGGCCGGAGCCCGGGCACCTCGCCGAAACCCTGTTTTGTTCTCCACAGAACAATGTTGACGAGGTAAACTCAACGCGATATTGTAGCAAAGAGGTCTGGAGCCGATGTGACGCCGTGCCGGGCGTATTTGCCGAGGATTGCTTTTCTTACCTCCTCTATACCGCTTGGCTTGCGCGACGAGGCCTGGCGGGGAGATATCAAGGGCACTTGATACACCGTCCCCAGCCTGTGCAGACCGTGACGAATCTTCCGGAGAATCGGTGATTTCACCGCTTCGGAAGGCATGCGGAACCCATTGATCCGTGAGATCGGAAAGGAAGAGACCATGCGAACGAGACTGGCAGGTATCTTGGGCATTGCGATCGTGGCCTGTGGATTGATTCTGTCCGGATGCAAGAAGCCCCCGGCTCCGGCGGCGGCTCCCATCAAGGTGGGCGCGATCTTCGCCGTCACCGGCCCGGCCTCGTTCCTCGGCGCTCCCGAGGCCAAGACCGTCGAGATGTTCGTCGAGAAGCTCAACCGGGCGGGCGGCGTCAACGGCCGCAAGATCGAGATGCTCATCCGCGACTCCGGCGGCAGTCCCGAAAAAGCCATCTCCCTGACCAAGCAGTTGATCGACGAGGAGAAGGTCCTGGCCATCCTCGGGCCCTCCACCAGCGGCGAGACCCTCCAGATCAAGAGCATCTGCCAGGAAGGCCAGACCATCCTGCTGTCCTGTGCCGCGGCCGAGGAGATCGTCGTCCCGATGGCCAGCTACGTCTTCAAGACGCCCCAGAAGGACAGCCAGGCCGCCCAGTGCATCTTCAACACGATGAAGGACCTGGGGATCAAGAAGATCGGCGTCATCACGAGCAACACCGGTTTCGGCAAAGGCGGCAAGGCCCAGTTGGAGAAAATGGCCCCCGAGAACGGCGTCGAGATCGCGATCAACGAGGTCTACGAGAAGGAAGCGACTGATCTGACGGGCGTGCTGACCAAGGTCAAAGGCGCGGGCGTGCAGGCCGTGGTCAACTGGTCCATCGAGCCCGCTCAGGGCATCGTCGCCAAGAACATGAAGCAGATTCAGTTGGACGTGCCCCTGTTCCAGAGCCACGGCTATGGCAATATCAAGTACGTCCAGGCCAGCGGCGAGGCCGCCAACGGCACGATCTTCCCCTGCGGCCGGCTGCTGGTGGCGGACACCCTGCCGACCGACCATCCCCAGAAGACGCTCCTCACCGAGTACAAGAAAGGCTACGAAGCCAAGTACGGCGAGGATGCCAGCACCTTCGGCGGCCACGCCTACGACGCCATCCTGATCCTCACCGAGGCGATCAAGAAGGCCGGTTCGACCGACACCAAGGCGGTTCGCGACGCCATCGAGAACCTCACCGGCGTCGTCGGCACCGCCGGAGTCTTCAACTTCTCGACGCAGGACCACAACGGCCTGGGCCTGGACGCCTTCGAGATGCTCACGGTCAAGGAAGGGAAATTCGCGGTTTATCAGAAGTAGCCGGGACGAAACAGAATCACGATGTCTTTCGCCCTATTCGT
>CALMMH010000532.1 GCA_937868145.1 uncultured Phycisphaerales bacterium | reverse complement strand
CCGGATCACGAGTCACGCGCCACGGGTCACTCCTCCATGCCATTGGCCCGACGCGGCGGCTGGTTCTCAGGGATTCGGACGCCTTGGCCTTGCCCAATCGACGCCAACCCCTATAATACGGCCAAGCCGACAGACCGTTGGCAAATCGAATGCGAACCGACCTGGATAGGGGATGATTCAGCATGAAAACATGGAATGTGAGTCTCTTGTTCGTGATGGCCCTTCTGGTTCCCGCCCACGCGGCCAATCCCCTCTTTGACGGCTGGTATGCGGACCCGGAAGGCATCATCATCGGCGACGAGTACTGGGTCTTCCCGACGTATTCCGCTCCCTACGACGAGCAACTCCACTTCGACGCCTTCTCTTCGAAGGACCTCGTGACCTGGACCAAACACGAGCGGATCGTCAGCAACCAGGAGATCTCCTGGCTGCGTCGAGCCCTCTGGGCGCCGGCGATCGTTCAGAAAGACGGCAGGTTCTACCTGTTCTTCGGGGCCAACGACGTGCACGAAGGCGAGATCGGCGGTATCGGCGTCGCGGTCGCCGATCGGCCGGCCGGGCCGTACAAGGACCTCCTGGGCAAGCCGCTGATCGGCCAGATCCACAACGGGGCTCAGCCCATCGACCAGTTCGTGTTCCTGGACAAGGACGGCCAGTACTACATGATCTACGGCGGCTGGTCCCACTGCAACATCGCCAAACTCAAGGCCGACTTCACCGGATTCGTCCCGTTCGACGACGGCACGACCTTCAGAGAGATCACGCCGAAAGGCTATGTGGAAGGGCCGTTCATGTTCCTTCGGAACGGCAAGTACTACTTCATGTGGTCGGAAGGCGGTTGGGGCGGACCTAACTACTGCGTCGCCTACGCCATTGCGGATTCACCGATGGGCCCCTTCCAGAGGATCGGCAAGGTCTTGCAGCAGGACCCGGCGGTCGCCACCGGCGCGGGACATCACTCGGTCATTCACGATGCTCAGGCGGACATCTGGTACGCCGTATACCACCGCCGTCCGCTGGGCGAAACCGACGCCAACCACCGCGTGACCTGCATGGACCGAATGTATTTCGATGAGAAGGGATTCATCAAGCCCATCCAGATCACTCGCGAGGGCGTCGAGAAACGGACGCTGCAGCCCGCGAAGAACCGCGACTGACAGGTCAAGCGACGGATTGAGAATATGCCCTTGCGGGCACACTACGAACGGGCTTCACCAAGCCCGCCGGACATCCTCCCCCCTTTGCGACTCTGCGTCTCCGCGCGAGACATCCTCTTGAGAGTCCCGCATTCGGAGCGGATCAGCCGTCGTTGAGCATTTTCTTCGTGCGGAGGATGTGGTGGTAGTGCTGCGCGAAGCGGTGGGCTTCGTCGCGGACGTATTGCAGGAGCTTGCGGACCGGGGAGTTGGCCGGAAGCTTGAGCGGCTGCGTGTTGCCCTGCAGGTAGATGTCCTCCTCGCGTTTGGCGATCGAGGCCAATTTCGAGTGCGGCATCTCCACGGTTTCGCCCGCCGCGACCGCCTGGGCGATCATGCCCTGGAGCGCGGCTTCCGCGGCGTGCAGGTGGCCCAGGCCACCGTCGATGAGGATCAGGTCGGGCCAGAGCTCCTCGCCGCGAAGAGCGTACTTGTACCGCCGGCGGACGACCTCCGCGATCATCGCGTAATCGTCGACGCCTTTGACCGTTTTGATGCGGAAGCGCCGGTAGCCGTTCTTGAAGGGCCGGCCGTCGATGAACTTGACGAGCGAACCGACCGACTCGGACCCGCCGATGGTGGCGATGTCCATGCCCTCGATGATGCGGATCTGGTTGGGCGTCTGAAGGATATCGCGGAGCTTGACGAGGCCTTCGGTCGGGTCGGAGGCGAAGGCTTCCGGCTGGACGTCCTCGTCCGGCGTGCCGCGTTTGTCCAGGCTCTCGATCAGGCGGATGCGGTCGCGGAGCGTCGCGGCCCTCTCGAAATCAAGGTTCTTCGAGGCCTCGGTCATCTTCTCGTACATCTGGCGCAGCACCGCGGAGCGCTTGGACCGCAGGAAGCGGATGAACTCGCGGACGCTCTTGCGGTACTCGTCCTTCTCGATCCGCGCGCCGCACGGCGCGGTGCACTGGTGGATGCTGTGCAGCAGGCACGGGCGGAAGAAGCGACGCTTCTCGTCGTCCGCGTCGATCTCCAGTGTGCACGTGCGGAACTTGAAAACCTTTTGCAGCTCGACGAGC
>CALMMH010000531.1 GCA_937868145.1 uncultured Phycisphaerales bacterium | reverse complement strand
GGAATCGCGGTCACTTCGATGTAACCGATGATCTCGCGGACCTTGAGGATTTCCAGGCCGTACTCCTCATTGGCCAGCGCGAAGGTCAGGTACTTGCCTTCCTTCTCCAGCAGCGCCGCTTGTGGTTCGTTGTTCTGTACAGTTGCCGTCGCCATCATGGTCCCTTATTCGACGATCAATACCGAGTATTTCTACTATTGCCGAAGTCGTCATCGTCAGAACCGCGGGGCATGCTGTACGTGCAATAAACCAGAATCCGTCTGGGGAGACACTGATTTTCCTTGCGGTTTGCAGGTCGGATGCGAGTTGTGCCAGGGGAAAACCTTGGGAATGTCGGGCGTTGGCTTGTTCGGAGGCGTACGGGGTAGGGGAAGGGGTGGGGGATTGGCCGGGGCCTGTGCAGGCCCGTTCCTGAGCGGGTCCGCAACGGATACGGGCGGCGGCGTCAGGCGGGCTGCCGTCGACGGCGGCGATCAACCCATGTGGCTGGAGTCCTTCGTTTCACACTGATGCAGAGCGGTCACAAGGGCCGGGATGGTGTCGACCTGCAATTTCTCGAGAATGCGGGTTCGGTGGACCTGCACGGTCTTCTGACTGATGCCCAGCGTTTGGGCGATGACGCTCGTCGGCTTGCCGATTTTCAGGAGATTGAGCACTTCCCGCTCCCGGGGAGTCAACAGGGCCAGCTTTTGTTGCAGGGCGGTGATTTCCGTCCGTGATTCCCGCCGGAGCAGATCCTCCGCGATGGCCGCATTGATGCGGTCCAGCAGCGTCTGGTCGCCGACCGGCTTCTCGAGGAAGTCGTACGCGCCTTTCTTCATGGCCTCGACGGCCATGGGCAGATCTCCATGTCCGGAAATGAAGATGATAGGAGTGGTAATACCGCGGGCGATCAACTCGTCCTGGAGCCGCAGACCGCTCATTCCCGGCAGCCGCACATCCAGCAACAGGCAACCGGGCAGCGAGGGATCGTAGGCGTCCAGGAACTCGTGAGCGGTGGCAAAGCCCTGGGTTTGGAGTCCGACCGTGCCCGCCAGTTCGCTCAACCCATCTCGCACGGCTTTGTCGTCGTCCACGATAAACACGGTCGTTTGATGTTCGGACATGGCTTTTTCTCCCACAAGATTCTCGAAATCTCGATATCCTATTTATGTAGAGTCGCTGCATCCTGATCTTTGGAGGCCGTCACGGACCGTTCGCGGAATCCGGGACTACGGCCGGCAGGGTGAATGTGAACGTGCATCCCCCGTCGGGGCCCGACACAACCCAGAACTGGCCTCGATGGGACTCGATGATCGAGCGGCTGATGGACAGGCCGATTCCCAGGCCGTTCTCTTTGGTCGTGAAAAAGGCGTCGAACATTCTGGCCGTCATTTCCTCGCTCATGCCCGGTCCCGTGTCCGCCACCGCCACCGCCACGGCGTTGTGCGACTGAGCGAAAGTACGCAGGATCAGTCGGCGTCGCTGTGGTTCGACGGCTTCCATCGCCTCGATGGCGTTCCGCATCAGGTTCAGGAGCACTTGTTCGATCTGGATGGAATCGCCGAGGACCGCAGGCAGGTCCGTGGACAAGTCCAGGATCAACTCGACTCCCTTGTGGCGAAGGTCGGCGCCGAGAAGATCGATCGCCTCGCGCACCGTGGCGTTGATGTCCAGGGGACCGAGTCGGAGCGGCCGTCTTTGTGCGAACGCCCGGACGCGTCGGATGATCTCTCCGGCCCGGCCGGACTGGGCGACGATATGCCCCAGGTTCGTGGCCAGACGGTTCACGTCGAATTCGCTCGTCTGGACCGACCGCAGGGAGGCGCTGGCGTAGCTCATGATGGCCGAGAGGGGCTGGTTCAACTCGTGGGCGAACCCCGAGGCCATTTCGCCCAGAGTGCTCAAACGCGAGACATGGAGGAGTTCCGCCTGCCGCTGCTCGGCCCGCTGTTGCGCCCGCTTCTGTTCGGTGATGTCCTGGAACGTGACGATGACCTCGTCCAGTTCCTGGGAATCGGTCTTGAACCGGGGCTCCGTATTGATCAGGAGCCATCGCGCGCGTTCCGGATCGTTCGTGAAGAATCCGCGGACGACTCCGCGGATCGGTTTGCCGGTCTGCAGCGTGGTCATGGATGGATAGTCCGTGTCCGTGATCGGGGTTCCGTCCTCCGTCGTCATATGCCAGAACCCCCTCTGCGACACTTGGGACCGGACATCGTCCTCGGCGACTCCGAAGGTTTCGCAGGCGATCCGGTTGCAGTGGGTGATGGTTCCGTCGGCCCGCTGCACGATGACGCCGGCCTGGACGGATTCGTACAGGCTGCGGAATCGTTCGCGGCTCTCGCGGAGGGCCTCCTCGACTCTTTTGCGTTCCGTGATGTCCCGCCAGATGCCGACGATGTAGTTGTGGCCTCGGATGTGCACCAGGCGGTTGGACACGAGGACGTCGCGGAGGGTCCCGTCCTTGCGCCGCTGCTTGTTCTCAAAGGCCGCCTTGCCGATCTGCATGATCTCCTGCACACGCTCGGTTACCTCGGATGCCGAGAGGACCCCTTGAATTTCTCGCAGGCTGATCTGGGCGAACTCGTCCCGGGCATACCCCAGGCCTTGACAGGCGGCGTCGTTGAACTCGACGAAACGGCACGTCTCGGCATCGACCAGCACGATGCTGTCGGCTGCCTGATTGACGATCGCGCTGTACACCTCCTCGCGCTCCCGCAGATTCTGTTCCGCTTTTCTGCGTTCGGTGACGTTGTCGAAGGCGATGGCCAGGCGATTTTGCGGGAGGACGAAGGCGCGAACACGGAGGAAGACCGCCGACCCTTCCGCCGGGTACTGCATGTCGTCGGTTGCGAACGTGTTGCCCGTCCGCATCACTTCGAGGAACTTCTCCGTGTCCCCAAGCTCCCTGGCTTTCGGCCACAGCTCATTGAATTCGCGGCCTTTCGATTGATCCACGCGGATGCCGGTCAGCCGCTCGGCCTCCGGATTGCCGCTGATCAGGATCAGCCGGTCCGGAGGCTCGAATTGATAGATGAACAGGCCCGACGGAATCGCGCGGACGATATCGTCCGAGGTCTGCAAGCTGATCTGCAACGCCTGCTCCGCCTGTTTGCGGTCTGTGATGTCCTGGACGATGCCCATCAGCAGCAGGGGCTCGCCATGGGGACCCAGGGTCAGTTCCCCCGCCTCGGCCCACGCCATGCGGACGGAGCCGTCCGGCCAGACGATGCGAAACTCCAGAGGGGAGTGTTTGTGTTCCGTAATCACCGACTCATTCACCCGGATCACGGCGGCTCGGTCCTCGGGGTGGATGGCGGACGCCACGATGTCCGCCAGGTTGCCGGAGAACCGTTCTTTCGGAATGCCGAAGATCCGGAACATCTCCTCGGACCACTCGACCCGGTTGGCGGGGATGTGCCACGACCAACTGCCGACGTGGGCGACCCGCTGGGCGGTCCGGAGCGCGAATTCCGACAGACGAAGAGCCTCTTCCGCCTGGACTCGGTCGGTGACGTCGCGATGGCTGGACCGCCAGCCCAGGTATTCGTCGTCAAGCCCGAAGATGGGCTGCCAGGAGATGGACGCCCAGAGGAACGAGCCGTCCCGCCGCAGGAGCCGGTAGTGGACGTCGTTGCCCGAGGAGCCCGCGCACGCCTGTTGGTAGAGAGCCAGCATCCGCGGCCGATCGTCCACGTGGATCAGCGACGCGGGAAAATCGGGCATCGCCATGCATTCCTCGACGGTGTAGCCGGTGAACCGCT